>WGAK01000149.1 GCA_015494815.1 Anaerolineales bacterium
AAGCCTGGGCGACCGGACGCCTTTATCTCCGCTTTGAAGAAGGCCCCGCCGCCGGGGCAATCGGCCCGAGGGAGCCCTAATGTTAGGGCATTCCCACGCTTTCAAGGTCGCTGCCTTTGGCTCTTTTTACAGAAAGAACTTGACACTATCGAATTCATGAGTAAAGCTATATACGATTTTCAGCCCTGGCCACGGACGCAATGCCTTTTTCTCTTGCTTACCGTGGACTATACCAGATTGGCGCATAAATATGGGGAGTTCGCCGGGCGCTTGGCCATGCTGGATCCGGGTTTCGCGGCGCAAAATATTTATATTGTAAGCACCGCGCTCGGATTGACCACAACGGTGATAGGAGGTTTTCATGCTTCCCTTATGGCCGACGCAATAGGCCTGGAGAATTTTCGCGACCCCTTGACAGGACATTTCGAATTCCCCGTGCTCGTTTTCCCTATCGGCACGCGATAGATTAAAGCTCAATGCATGTGGACCGAGGTGTAATGCTATGCTGCGCTCTTTGTCAAGCCGAGAACAAGAAGTTTTAAGGCTATTGGTCGCTGGCAAAACAAATAGACAAATTGCTCACGTCCTGGGCATTTCACCACGGACTGTAGAGGTTTATGTATCTCGGATTTATAAAAAGTTAGGGGTCCATTCACGCGTTGAGGTCGCTGTTCTTTACGTCACTCATCAAGCGGGTGAAAACCCCCTTCCGCCTCGAGCAAAGTACCGCCATGGGGAAATGGAGGCTAATTCTGGTTCGAGTGCCGAGAGATAGCCTTTAGGGCGGACCTCCCCCACTGAATTCCGTTATACGCCTTTACAGCGTAAAGGCGGCGATGGAGCGAGAGGCGCGAAGCGGCCTCAGTATGACAAAAGCCATGAAATATAGTTTCGCCACAAGGCCCCTGGCACGCGCATCATTTTGAACAAACCGCCGTAGGGCCCGTTTGTTCAACGTTGAGGCAAGAGCACAAAACCCTTTTTGCTCTCATCCATTCGATATCACCGACGCCATACCTTCCTGCGCATCCCTCTGAGCCTGTTTGCTCGCGTAGCCATGCCCAACACACATTGCTATCTTTGCCCTGCCCCCGCGGCGCGAGTCTTCAGGGGGTGTCCACGCCGTATTCTTCGCGCCATTCCAGTTCGATGTCGCCGATGAAGACGGTGTCGCCGGCGCGAATGCCCGCCTGCCGCAGGGCTTCTTTCACCCCCAGGGCCTCTAAGATGCGCTGGAATCGGCGCACGGCTTGCGGATATTCCCAGTAGGTCATGGCCGCGGCCCGCTCCAGGGCTTTGGAGTGAATGCGAAAGCCCTCCGGTGTGCGCTCGATGCGGAACGCCCGCGGGTCTTCGGCTTCGGGGCGAAACACGGGGATGGCGGGCTCCGGCGTCGGGGGCGGCGTCTGCTGCAGCACCTCATAGGCCCTCCAGAGCACGACCCGCACGCCTTCGCCGGTGAGGGCCGAAATCGGATGCACTTCGTAGCCGCGGGCTTGCAAAGCCGCGCGCACGGCAGGCCAGCGCGCCTGGGCCTCGGGCAAATCCATCTTGTTGAAGGCCACGATTTGCGGTTTTTGGGCCAGTTGCGGGTCGAACAAGGCCAGTTCGGCATTGATTTGGTCGAAGTCGGCCACCGGGTCTGCGCTCAGGCCATCCAGCAGGTGAATGAGCACGCGCGTGCGTTGCACATGCCGCAAAAAGTCGTGCCCGAGCCCCACGCCCTGATGCGCCCCTTCGATGAGCCCCGGAATGTCGGCCAGCACCAGGGTGGTGTCGTCGTCCAGACGGGCGACGCCCAGGTTGGGCACCAGGGTCGTGAAAGGATAAGGCGCAATCTTCGGCCGGGCCGCGGTCACTTTGGCCAAAAAAGTGGATTTGCCCGCGTTGGGCACCCCCACCAGGCCCACATCGGCGATGAGTTTGAGTTCCAGGCGCAGGTTGCGTTCTTCGCCCGGCTCGCCTTTTTCGGCCAAGCGTGGGGTCTGGAAGCGCGCGGACTTGAAGCGCGCGTTGCCGCGGCCGCCGCGGCCGCCGCGGGCCACCACCAGGCGCTGGCCGGGCTCGGTCAGGTCGCCCAGCAACTCGCCGGTGTCCGCGTCGTAGACCACGGTGCCCGGCGGCACGGGCACGATAAGCGGCTCGGCCGATTTGCCGGTGCGGTGGTTGGGGCCTCCCCGGCCGCCCGGCTCGGCGATGAACCGTCGGCGATGGCGAAAGTGGGCCAGCGTGTTCAGGTGCGGGTTGACCTCCAACACCACATCGCCCCCCCGACCGCCGTCGCCCCCGTCGGGGCCGCCGCGCGGGACGAACTTCTCCCGCCGGAAGTGCACGATGCCGTCGCCGCCCTTGCCGCCGCGCACATAGATGAAGGCTTGGTCCAGAAACTCGGTGGTCATGCACGCGTCTCCTGTGCTGTGGGGCGCCGAGGGTCAAAACGCCGCCCGCGGGCCCAACCGGTAGGTCATCCCCCCGCCATATGCACGGCTGCCCAGGCCACGAACCAGCCGATGAACCAGTGGCCTAAGATGGGATATACCACCGACCGGCTGCGCCAGGCCATGATGCCGAACCACACGCCGCCCAACAAGGTGGAATAGGTCTCCAGCGCGGGCTTGCCCAGGTGCAGCAAGGCGAAAGGTACCATTTGCAGCAGCAACGCGGGGCCGGGGCCCCAGGCGCGCGCATAGGCAAAGAGCAAGAAGCCCCGAAAGAGATATTCCCAGCCCACCATGTCGAGCAGCACCCAGGCCGGATATGCCGGGCTCCACAGGCGGCGGTAGTAGGCGGGCATGGACGGGGCGCCGCGCACGCTGAGCAGGATGATGATGGCACCCACGCTCCAGGTCAGCGTGGTCAGCGCCACGCCCGCGCGCCAGCGGCCCAAGGTGAGGCCGTAGTCTCGGGGCGCGCGGCCCAGCCACGCGCCTACCAGCAGCAGGCCCACGAAGTACAGGAGGAAACTCTCGGGCTCCTCCCGGCGCAGTCCCAGCGCGTTGTAGCCATCCAACAACATGAGGGCCGTGCTGGCAAAGGTCGCCCAGGCCGCCTCGCGAGGAAATGTGGGCGGGGTTTCGGGCGCCCAAAAGCGTTGCCAAAGGGCGTGGAGCCACGACATACGCACCTCCTTGGGCGGGGCGGGGCCGGATAGTCCATTATACCGGCGATGGGGCCGCGGGTGGGGAAATGCGCGCCGCGGCCCAGGCGTGCAACGTGCGCTGAACCGGCCGGGGCAAGGCCGTGGGGTGGGCCTGCAGATAGGCGGCCACCTGCGCCGGTCCGGGCAGGGCCAGCCCCGCGCCGGACACGGTGGTGGCCAGCGCACCCAACAGCGCGGCCAGGTGCCCCGCGGTGGGCCAGTCCCAACCCGCGCGCCAGCCCAAGATGAGCCCCGCGGTGAACGCGTCGCCGGCGCCGGTGGTGTCGCGCACGGTCACCGGCAGCGGCGGGAGCCGGTAGGGCGTGTGGCCCTGCCGGCCCAACCACGCGCCCTGGGCGCCCATTTTGAGCACGACCACCGCCGCGTGCGCTTGCAAGCCGCGCAGCAGGGCCGTGGGCGAGGCCGTGGCCGGCGCGGCGAGCAGGCGGCGGGCCGCGGCCGCGTTGGCCGTGAGCACCAGGGGCCGCGCCGCGCGCAGCCGGGTGAGCCAGGCGCGCACCTCGGGATAGGCTTCCGGCGGGGTCGAGGCGTTGAGGTCCAGAAACACGGCCGGGCGCGGGCGCTGGGCCAGCACGCGCGCCATGACCGCGCGAGCGGTCTGGGCCGTGGTGGGCGTGTCGGCCAGGTAGGAGGTCAGAGCCAGATACGCCACCGGATGGGGCCACGCCGCGGGCGGCTGCAGGTGGTCGTTGGCCCCGCGCGCGGTGAGCAGGCCGCGCTCGCCCTGAGGGCCGACCAGCACGGTGACCACCCCCGTGGGATGTTGTGGGTCGGTTTGCAGGCCGCGCAGGTCGAGGCCCGGCAGGGAGGCCAGTTGGGCCCGCAGCCAGGCCGCGATGGGGTCGGCGCCGACGCGCGCCACGAAGACCACCGGCGCGTGCCCGCGGGCCACCACGATGGCCGTATTGGCCGCGCTGCCGCCCACGGCAAGCCGGTAGGCGTGCACCCGCACTTCGTGGTCGGGCGCAGGCCAGCGGCGCACATGCAGCACCTGGTCCTGGTTGAGATGCCCCAGATGCAGGCCGGGGCTACGCCCCGCGAGAGAGTCGGCCATGCTATGCTCCTGGGCGGGTGAAGTGCTTCGATGATACCATGCCCCTGGATGTGGGGGCGCGGCGTTGGCCGCGGGCCGCGCGGAAAGGGTGTAATTCGTCCTGCTTTGACCATGTAGACTTGGCGGTTCGAGGAGATTTTTTGACAAATCGCCTGGGCCGCGATAGAATAGCGCCACGATGGACGGCTGCCCTTGGACCTCACGACGCTCCCCACATGTACGGCCCGCGAAGCCGTCTGGCGTGCGCGCCTGGGGCCCCGAGGGGTGGCCCATGACCGGCGCGTTGCCGCGCGTCCATGCTCGCGAGGATACCTTTGGCGGTATCCTCGTTGTTTTTTCCACCCTGTAGACCGAGCCGAGGTGGGATATGCCCTTACAACTTCGCGGTTTTCGCCATCCTCTCAACGGCAGCACGCTGGAGCCCGGCCAGACCCAGTTGCGGGTGGAGAACATCCACCTGGCTTTCGGCGGCGTGGGCGCGCTGGCCGGGGTAAGCCTGGAAGTGCGCCAGAGCGAGATTTTGGCCATCATCGGGCCCAACGGCGCGGGCAAGACCAGCCTGCTCAACAGCATCAGTGGCCTCTATCACCCTCAAAAAGGCCGCATCGTGTTCTACAACCACGGCCGCGAATACGAATTGACCAGGATGAAGCCGCACCAAATCGCGGCCGCGGGGGTGGCCCGTTCGTTCCAGAACATCGAACTGTTTCGCCACATGACGGTGCTGGACAACCTGATGTCGGGCGCGCATGTGCACATGCGCGCCGGCTTGTTCTCCAGCCTGTTCTACTGGGGCCCGGCCCAGCGGGAGCAAATCGCGTTCCGCGATTTCATCGAAGACATCATTGACTTGCTGGAGATTCCGGCCATTCGCTACAAGAAAGTCGGCGCGTTGGCCTATGGGCTCCAAAAACGGGTGGAACTGGGCCGCGCGCTGGCCATGCGCCCCGCGCTGCTGCTGCTGGATGAGCCTATGGCGGGCATGAACACCGAAGAGAAAGAGGACATGGCCCGCTTCATCCTGGATGTCAACGAGGAACACGGCGTGACCATCGTGCTCATCGAACACGACATGGGCGTGGTCATGGACATCAGCGACCGGGTGGTGGTGCTCAACTTCGGGCGCAAAATCGCCGAAGGCACGCCCGAGGAAGTGTCCAAGAACCCCGCGGTCATCGAAGCCTATTTGGGACATTAGCCCGGCATCACGGGAGGACGCATGGCCCAGGAACCCCAAACCCTGCCCCAATATCTGCGTTATCGGGCTCGCCTGGCCCCCGACCGGGTGGCTATGCGGGAACGCATCTACGGCATCTGGTCGCCTATCACCTGGCGTGAATTGTACGATTATGTCAAGCACTTCGCGCTGGGGCTGCATGTGCTGGGGCTTAAGCCCGAGGACACCGTGGCCATCATCGGCGACAACCGGCCCGAATGGGTCATCGCGGAACTTGCGGCTCAGTCCATGGGCGCCAAGTCGGTGGGCATTTACCAGGACTCGGTGGTCGCCGAGGTGCAAGACATCGTGCTGCGCTCCCGGGCTTCGTTCGTGGTGGCCGAAGACCAGGAGCAGGTGGACAAACTCATCGAAATGTGGCCCCACATCCGGCAGCAGGTCCACAAGGTCATCTATTACGACCCCAAGGGCCTGCGCAACTACTCCGAAGATTATTTGCTGTACTTCCCCGAAGTGCTGGAACTGGGGCGCAAATTCGAGGCCGAGCACCCCGGCTTTTACGAAGACAAGGTGGAGCAAGGCCGCGCCACGGATTTGGCCATCCTTTCGACCACTTCGGGCACCACGGCCCGGCCCAAACTGGCCATGTTGACCCACAACAACCTGCTGAGCATGGCCCGCAACCTCATGGCCGTGGACCCCTTGGAGCCTGACGACGAGTATGTCTCGTTTCTGCCGCTGGCCTGGATTGGTGAGCAGATGATGTGCGTGGCCGCGGGGCTGTACATCGGCTTCAAAATCAACTTCCCCGAAGCGCCCGAGACCGTGCAGCACGACATTCGCGAGATTGGCCCCCAGGTCATGTTCAGCCCACCCCGCATCTGGGAGAACATGGTCAGCCAGGTGCAGGTCAAAATCGAAGACACCACCCGCCTCAAGCGTTGGTTCTACAATTGGGCCATGCCCATCGGCTACGCGATGGCCGATGCGCGCTTCCGCAAAGAAGAGCCCTCGTTGGGGCTGCGCCTCAAGTACTTCCTGGCCCGCTGGACCGTGTTCGAGCCCATCAAGGACCAGTTGGGCCTGCGTCACCTCAAGCGGGCTTATACGGGCGGCGCGGCTTTGGGACCCGATGTCTTCCGCTTCTTCCATGCTTTGGGCGTCAATCTGAAGCAAATCTACGGCCAGACCGAAATCAGCGGCATCGCGGTGGTGCACCGAGATGGCGACATCAAGTTCCAGACCGTGGGCCTGCCCATCCCCGAAACCGAGGTGAAGATTGACGAAGAGACGGGCGAGATTCTCATGCGCTCGCCCGCGGTCATGGTGGGGTATTTCGGCGACGAGGAAGCCACCCGCAAGACCATTGACGAGGAAGGCTGGCTGCATTCGGGCGACGCGGGCTACCTGGACGAGGACGGGCATCTCATTGTGATTGACCGGGCCAAGGATGTGATGACCCTGGCCGACGGCACCAAGTTCAGCCCGCAGTTCATCGAGAACAAACTCAAGTTCAGCCCCTACATCAAAGAGGCCGTGGTCTTCGGCGGGCAATGGCCGTATGTCACCGCATTCATCAACATCGACTTCGCCAATGTGGGCAAGTGGGCCGAGAATCGCCTCATCCCCTACACCACCTATACGGACCTGGCCCAGAAGCCCGAGGTCTACGCGTTGATTCGCGACTATGTGACGCGGGCTAACCAGGACCTGCCCCCCGCGGCCCGCATTCGGCGCTTCTTGCTGCTGCACAAGGAATTGGACGCGGACGACGCGGAACTGACCCGCACCCGCAAGGTGCGACGGCGCCTCATCGCCCAGCGTTATCAGGACCTCATCGACGCGCTCTATGGCGACCAGGATACGGTAGCCGTGGAGACCACCATCACTTACCAGGACGGCTCCACGGCCACCATTCGCACCCAGTTGCGCATCGAACGCCTGGAAGACGAACCGGCCCCCTCGGCCGCCTGAGCACGCCATCACGGCAGCATCCCTTCTCCGAGGCGCAGGTATGGACACTTTCATCCAACTCACCCTCACCGGCCTGACCAACGGCATGATTTTGGCCCTGGCCGCGTTGGGCTTCGTGCTCATCTACAAGGCCAGCGATGTCATCAACTTCGCCCAGGGCGAGTTTCTGATGATTGGCGCGTACATGCTCTACGCGGCCATCGTGCAAATCGGCCTGCCCTGGACCGTGGGACTGGCGGTCACGCTGCTGGGCGCGGTGGTGCTGGGCGTCTTGGTCGAGCGGCTGGTACTGCGGCCCCTCATCGGCGAGCCCATCATCTCGGTCATCATGGCCACCATCGGCCTGAGCAGCCTGCTGCAGGCCCTGGTGCGCATGGTGTGGGGCAGCCAGCCCAAGGCCTTCCCCGCGTTCATCCCCAGCACGCCGGTGAATATCCTGGGCGCCACGGTGGGCGCGGACCGGCTGTGGGCCATCGCGGTCGCGGTGGTGATGATGCTGCTCTTCGCGTTCTTCTTCCAACGCTCGCGTGAGGGCATTGCCATGCGCGCGGTGGCCGACGACCAGCAGGCCGCGATGAGCATGGGCATCAGCGTGAAGAAGGTCTTTGCCTGGGCCTGGTCCATCGCGGCCATGACCGCGGCCATTGCCGGCGCGCTGGTGGCCAACATCATCGGCGTGGGCCCGCATCTGAGCCACTTCGGTCTGCGGGTGTTCCCGGTGGTCATCTTGGGCGGGCTGGACTCCATCCCTGGGGCCATCATCGGCGGCATCATCATCGGCCTGCTGGAATCGTATGCCGGCGGCTACATCGGCGGCGGCGTCAACCAGGTGGTCTCCTTCATCGTGCTGGTCGTCATCCTCATGGTGCGGCCTTATGGCCTGTTTGGGCAGGAAATCATCGAGCGGGTGTGACCCGTGTGAAGGGGCGCGCGCGGCCCGCTGATGCCGCGGGCCTCCCTCCCTTCCCCCACCCTCTTACGCTTCGAGGTGCTGCATGATTTCGGGTACTTTCCACACTTCGTACCGTTCCGACATGGCCCTGCGGCGCACCTGGTTGGAGCGCCTGCGCCTGGGGCTGTTCATCGCCTTCGTCCTGGCCTTCCCCTTCCTGGTCGGGAAGAAGCCGTACCCGATTTTTCTGATGAACCAAATCGGCATCGCGACCATCGGCGCGATTGGGCTCAACATTCTGGTGGGGTATACGGGACAAATCAGTTTGGGCCAGGGTGCGTTCATGGCCGTGGGCGCGTACACGGCCGGCATCCTCACCGCCCGCTTCGGTGTGCCCTGGTGGCTCACCATCCCCATTGCCGCGCTGGTGACCGCGGCCATTGGCGCGGTGTTCGGCATTCCTTCGCTGCGGCTCAAGGGGCTGTATCTGGCCATTGCCACCCTGGCCGCGCAGGAAATCATCATCTGGGTGGTCACCCACTGGGAGGCCGTGACCGGCGGCGTGGACGCGCTGGTGGTGCCGCCGCCCATGCTGGGCTCGCTGCGCATGAACACCGACTTTCGCTTCTACTGGATTATCTGGGCCCTGGCCGGGGTGACCGCGTTGCTCACGGCCAATCTGTTCCGCACCCGCTACGGCCGGGCCTTCATCGCCATCCGCGACCAGGACATCGCGGCCGAGGTCATGGGCGTCAATGTGTTCGCCTACAAGTTGCTGGCCTTCGCGGTGTCGTCTTTCTTCGTGGGCGTCACGGGCGCACTCATCGCCCACTATCGGGGCATCGTCACCTGGGAGCGGTTCACCATTGATGTGTCGGTGCTCTACCTGGCCATGATTATCATCGGCGGCCTGGGCTCCATTTCGGGGTCGTTGTTCGGCGCGGCCTTCATGACCTTGCTGCCGGCCCTCTTGACCAACCTGGGGCGCTCGCTGCGCGGGGTGTTCCCGGCCATGGACGAGTTCATCCCTTATCTGCAGCAGGCGTCCTTCGGCCTGGTCATCATCTTGTTCCTCATTCTGGAGCCCGAGGGGCTGAAGAAGATTTGGGACGATATCAAGAATTACTTCGCGCTGTGGCCGTTTAGTTATTAGCCGGTGTTCGCCCTATTCAAACCTTTCGGGAGGTGCTGTATGTCTCGCTCTGCCAAGTTGTTGCTCGCCTTGCTGTTGATTTTGGCCCTGGGTGGGCTGGCCGCTTGCGGTGGCGGCGCAGGCGGCGGTGAAGAGGCCGCGCCCATCAAAGTAGGGGCCATCTTCGACCTGACGGGACCCACCTCGGATGTGGGCGCGCCCTATGCCGAGGGCATCAAGGGCTATGTGGCCTGGTTGAACGAAAACGGCGGCATTGACGGCCATCAAATCGAGTTGATTTCGGCCGACTACGCCTACAAAGTGGACCAGGCCGAGCAACTGTACTCCCAGTTCGTGGGCGAAGGCGTGGTGGCCTTCCAGGGGTGGGGCACCGGCGATACCGAGGCCCTGCGCTCCCGCATCGCCGCGGATCAGATTCCCTTCATGAGCGCATCCTACTCGGCCAACCTGGTGGACCCCAAAGAAGCGCCCTACAACTTCGTCATCGGCACCACCTATTCGGACCAGGCCATCATCGCCATCAAGTGGGCCATGGACGACTGGGCCGCGGCCGGTAACGAGGGCAAGCCCAAGGTCGCGCTGGTGCACCACGACAGCCCCTTCGGCCAGTCGCCGGTGGAAGACGCCAAGGCCTTCGCGGAGGCCAACGGCGTGGAGTTCATCAGCATGGCCATGCCCAAGGGCGCTACGGACTATGTGGCCGAATTGACCCGCATCCAGGAATTTGGCGCCAACTACATCATCATCCACACCGTCTCCAGCCCCGCCGCGGTGTTCGTCAAGGACGCCAAGGCCCAGGGTGTGGACGCCAAAATCATCAACCTGAACTGGTGCTCCGACGAGTTCTTCATCGAACTGGCCGGCGATGCGGCCGAGGGCGTGTATGGCGTGCAGCCCTTCACCCCGCCCAGCGTGCCCGTGGACGGCCACAAGACGCCCACCGAGTGGGCCAAAGCCAATGGTAAGGACGTGGATGTGCACTTCATCCAGGGTTGGTACACCATGGATGTGATGGCTGCGGGTATCCGCAAGGTCATCGAAGAGGGCAAGGATGTGACCGGCCCCAACATCAAGGCCGCGCTGGAATCCCTGGCCAACTACGAGACCGGCGGCGTGACCTATCCCATCACCTTCTCCGCGGACAGCCACCGGGGCAACCTGGGCTCGCGGGTCTATCAGGTGAGCGGCGGTCAGTGGACCCAGGTCACCGACTACATTACCGCGCCGTAACCGCATGAGGAACCGGGGGCCGGGCCCGGCCCGGCCCCCGCGCCTTGGGCAGCGCCCGCGGCAGGAACCCGCGTCGTGCCGCGCGCGTTGCGCAGGGTTGTCGGCCCGGCCGCGGGCCTACCTTCCCCCACGGAGAAAGCCCATGCTCCAGGTCAACAATATCGAGGTCATCTACAACAAGGTCATCTTGGTGCTCAAGGGCCTCTCGCTGGAGGTGCCCCAGGGCAAAATCGTGGCCCTGCTGGGCGCCAACGGCGCGGGCAAGACCACGACCCTCAAGGCCATCTCAGGCCTGCTCAAGCCCGAGGACGGTGAGGTCACCGACGGCTCCATTGTCTTCGAGGGCCAGGAGATTCACGAGAAGGACGCGGAAGAAATCGTGCGCCTGGGCATCTTCCAGGTGATGGAAGGCCGACGGGTATTCGAGCACCTGACCGCGGAGGAAAACCTGATGGCCGGCGCGTACACCCGGCCCGGTCGCGAGTTCCGGGAGGACCTGGAGCGGGTGTACACCTACTTCCCGCGGCTGAAGGAACGGCGGCATCAGCGGGCGGGGTATCTTTCGGGCGGCGAGCAGCAAATGCTGGCCATCGGACGCGCGCTCATGGCCCGGCCCAAACTCATGCTGCTGGACGAGCCTTCCCTGGGCCTGGCGCCCCTGCTGGTGCGCGAAATCTTCGGCATCATCCAGCGCATCAACCAGGAGCAAGGCACCACCATCTTGCTGGTGGAGCAGAACGCGAACCTGGCCCTGCAGATTGCCGATTACGCCTACATCATGGAAAACGGGCGCGTCGTGCTCGACGGCACGCCCGAGGTGCTGCGCGAGAACGCGGATGTGCGCGAGTTCTACCTGGGCCTGACCGAAGTGGGCCAGCGCAAGTCGTACCGTGAGGTTAAGCACTACAAGCGCCGCAAGCGGTGGCTGAGTTGAGCCCCGCCTTCCCGCGCAGGAGACGCCCATGACCACGCCCGACCTGCCCACCCTCATCCGCCATCTGGCCGAGCGCGCGCCCGGCTTCGCCCGCCGTTTGCAGCAGGCCGGCCTCACCCCCGACGACCTCCGCACCGTGGACGACCTGGCCCGCCTGCCCGTGCTGCGCAAGGACGACCTGGCCGAGTTGCAGGCCCAGGACCCACCCTTCGGCGGCCTGCTGGCCGTGCCCGTGGCCGACCTCAAGCGCGTCTTCCAGTCGCCGGGGCCCATCTATGAGCCCGAGGCCGACCGCCCCGACCCCTGGCGCTGGGCCGAGGCCCTGCGGGCCGCGGGGTTTGGGCCCGGCGATGTGGTGCTCAACGCGTTCGGCTATCACCTCACCCCCGCGGGGGCCATGTTCGAGGAAGGATTGCGGGCCGTGGGCTGCGTGGTGCTGCCCGGCGGGGTAGGCAACCTGGAGCAGCAGGTGCAGGCCATGCACGCGCTGGGCGTGACCGGCTATGTGGGCCTGCCCTCGTACCTCAACGCGTTGCTGGACAAGGCTGCGTCCCTGGGCCTGCCGTTGCAGGTGGAAAAAGCCTTCGTCACCGCGGAGCCCCTGCCGCCCTCACTGCGGCAAGCGTTGCAGGCCAAGGGCGTGCGGGTGGTGCGTCAGGGCTATGGCACCGCGGAGTGCGGCAATTTGGGCTACGAGTGCGAGGCCGAGGACGGCTGGCATGTGCCCGACGACGTGCTGGTGCAGATTTGCGACATCAACACCGGCCAGCCCCTGCCGCCGGGCGAAACCGGCGAGGTGGTGGTCACCCTCTTCCACACCGAATACGCGTTGGTGCGCTTCGGCACGGGGGACCTTTCTGCACTGAACACCGAGCCGTGCGCGTGCGGGCGCACCAGCCCGCGATTGATGGGCTGGCGGGGCCGGGTGGGCGCCGCGGTCAAGGTGCGGGGCATGTTCCTGCACCCGCGGCAACTGCAAGACCTGATGCGCCGCTTCCCCGCGGTGCGGGCCTGGCAGGCCGTGGTCACCCGCCGCGAGCATCGGGACGACCTGACGCTGCGGCTGGTGGTGGACGACGACGCGGACCCCGCCGGGCTGGCCCAGGCCCTTACCCAGGCCGCGCGCGAGGCCATCAAGTTCCGCGTCGACGCGGTCGAATTCGTGGCCGACCTGCCTCCCGACGCGCCGGCCATTGACGACCAGCGCCGCTGGGAATGACCCCGACCGGGCAGCGCAGCGGGCGTCCGGCTGCATGCCCTCCGACGCCGTCCCCGCTCGCCCCCGCGGGCCGGGCGTCTTGCCTCGCGCCCCGGTTTCGCGGTATACTCCATGCCCGGTGCCCCACGATTTTCCCTCAGGAGCAACGCGCATGGCCCCAAACGAAACCGTCCTGGATGTACGCTGGCGTGGCGACCTGGCCTTCGAGGCGTCCAACGCGCGTGGCGGGCGCATCCTCATGGGTCAGGTGGGCGACGAGGCCGGGCTGGGCGCGATGGAAACGCTGCTGGCCTCGGTCGCCGGTTGCAGCGGCTATGATGTGGTGTTCATCTTGCGCAAGAAGCGCAAGCCCGTCACCGATGTGCGCATCCAAATCCGCGGACAACGCCGCAACCAGCATCCCAAGGTATACGAGCGCGTCCACATCGTGTATCATGTGTATGGCGACCGGTTGACGCCCAAGGATGTGGAGCAGGCCATTCGGCTGTCGCTGGACAAGTATTGTTCGGCCAGCGCCACGCTGGCGGCGTGGGCGCGTATCACCTTCGAGTATCACCTGCATCCCGCTGCCGAGGCCCCGGCCGACGCACCGGGCCGAGCATCTTCTGCCGCATAGGAGGCTGTATGATTTCCGAACCCGTCCATGTCACCGACGCGGCCTTCGAGAAGGTCGTGTTGCAGTCTGACCTGCCCGTTATCGTGGACTTCTGGGCGCCCTGGTGCGCTCCCTGCCGCTTCGTGGACCCTATTCTCAAGAAGATTGCCCAGGAATACGCGGGCAAACTCATCGTGGCCAAGGTCAACACCGACGAGAACCCCAAGTGGGCGCAGCATTTTGGCGTGCGCGGCATTCCCACCATGTTGCTGGTCGCCAACGGCCAGGTGCTGCATCAGCAGGTGGGCGCGTTGCCCGAGCCGCTGTTGCGCCAACTGGTGGACCAATTCTTGCAAATTGCGGCGCAGCAGAAAGCCAACTGAGCCACGCGCGGGGCCCCGGCCCCGCGTGTTGGTTGCTGGCCTATGACTTCAGCACCGATTCCCGTTTGGCGGACGCCTGACGAATTGCCGGCCTGGCGGGCCGTGCTCACCATCGGCGGCTTCGATGGCGTGCATGTGGGGCACCAGGCCCTGCTGGCCGCGTTGCGGCAAGCCGCGCGCGACTATCACGCCCGGCCGGTGGTGGTGACCTTCGACCCATTGCCGCGAGCCGTGCTGCGCGGGCGGCGTGAGAACTTCTACCTCACCCTGGCCGATGAGAAAGTAGCGTTGCTGGCCCGGCATGGCGCGCACGGCGTGCTGCTGCTGGCCTTCGACCGCGAGTTGGCGGCTCAGCCCGGCCGCGCGTTCCTGGCCGAGTTGCACGCCCGATTGCGGTTCCCGTGCCTGTGCGTGGGCTACAACTTCGCGCTGGGGCGGCAGCGCGAAGGCGATGTGCCCGCTTTGCGGCGGTGGGGAGCCAGCATGGGCTACGAAGTGCGGGTGGTAGGGCCCATCACCGTGCCCGGTGTGGGCGTGGTGTCGTCCAGTCGCATCCGCGAGATGCTGGCCCAGGGCCGGGTGGCCCAGGCCGCGCGCCTGTTGGGGCGTCCTTATCGCCTGCAAGGCCCGGTGGTGGCGGGCGACGCGCGCGGCCGGCAATTGGGCTTCCCCACGGCCAACCTGCAACCCGACCCGCGCAAAGTGCTGCCCGCGGCCGGGGTGTATGCGATATGGGCCTGGGTGGACGGGCAGCCCTGGCCCGCGGTGGTCAATGTCGGCCATCGCCCCACTTTTGGCGCGACCCGCCGTCCGCGGGTCGAGGCCCATTTGCTGGATTTCGACCGCGACCTGTATGGCCAGACCCTGGCCCTGGACTTCGTGCGGCGCTTGCGCGAAGAACGCTCGTTTCCGTCGGTGGAGGCCCTGCGCGCCCAAATCGCCCGTGATGTGCAACGCGCCCGGGAGGTGTTGTCCCATGTCCCCGCGCCCTCGCGTGTATCTGCTGAGCCCTAAGGCGTATCCTCCCGAAGTCATCGCGGTTGCCTTTGCCAAAACTTCCCGTTCCCCCGAGCCCTTCGACGCCATCGCGGCGGAACTCAACGCGGACCAGAGCCGCCGCTTTCACGAAAAGTGGGTGGTGGGCTATGGGCACGCGTCGGTGGCCGAGCACGCGGTGCTGCACATCGCGGTCGAGGGTGTCTCGCGGCTGGCGATGGAGGCCCTGGAGGCGCCCCGCCTGGCCTCCTACACCGAAAAGTCCACCCGCTATCAACGCTGGCAGGACGACGACTTCGTCACGCCGCCCGAACTGGTAGGGCATCCGGCCGAGGCGCGCTATCGGGCCACCATTCGGCATCTGGTGCGCACCTATCAGCAGGCGTGGGAACCCTTGCGCGCGGCCATCGCCCGCCGCCATCCCCGCCGGGAGGGCGAGAGCGAAGCGCGCTGGGACCGACGGGTGCGCTCGCGCTTCGCGGATGTGGCGCGCTTCTTGCTGCCCGCGGCCGCAGTGGCCAATGTGGGCATCACCATCAACGCGCGCGCGTTGGCGCACGCGCTGCGGCAGTGGTTGGCCCATCCGCTGGCCGAGGTGCGCGCGGTGGCGCAGCGCATCAAGGATGTGGCCCTCACCGAGACGCCCACGCTGGTGCGCTACGCGGAGCCCAACGCCTATCGGGCCTATTTGCAGGAGGACTTTGCCTTACGGGCCGGGGCCGTGGCCGCGGCGGAGCGGTTCCCCCCCACCGCGGTGCACCTGGCGCACTACGACGCGGACGGTGAGGTGCGGGTGCTGGCCGCCGCGCTGGCCGCGCGGGCGCGGGGGCCCTACACGGCGTATGTGCAGCATGTGGCCGGCCTGTCGGCCGAGGCGCGCCGCGACCTGGCCGCTGCGCTGCTGGGGACGCGCGGGCCGCACGACGCCCCGCCGCGGGCCTTGGAGATGGCCGTCACTACCTGGGACCTGGTTATGGACCAGGGCGCGTATTACGAATTCAAGCGCCATCGCATGATGACGCAACTGCCGCAGGCGTTGGGGGTGGATTTGGGCTATGCCGTGCCGCGTTTGATGCGCGAAGTGGGGCTCGAGGACGCGTATCGGGCTGCCCTGGACATGGCCGCGGCCACTTACGACCATCTGGCGCGCACGCTGGGCCCCGCGGTGGCCGCGTATGTGGTGCCCAATGCCTACAACCGGCGGGTGTTGGCGCACATGAACCTGCGGGAGGCCTTCCACTTTGTGGAGTTGCGCAGCGCGGCCAACGCGCATTTCTCCATCCGGCGCATTGCCTTGGGCATGGCCGAGCGGCTGCGCGCGGTGTATCCCGCGCTGATGGCGCACCTGCGCGTGCCCGCGACCACCGCGGCCGACCTGGAGGCCGCGCACTTCGCGGCGCTGGCCGAGCGGCCGGGCCCGGCCTCGACCTGATGCCGGGCCTTACGGGCTCGTTTCCCCCGCCCCCACGAAGACCACCCGCTCATAGCCCAGTTGCGCGAACAGGCGCTCCAGGAACACCTCCGCGTTGGCCTGGGCCTGCTCCAGAATGCCGTCCTCCAGCGCGGCTTGCAAGATGGCTTGCTCCGCGGCCTGGCGGGCCACGGTCTCCAGGTCCACCTGCCCTTTGGTCAGCAGGCCGGTCTCGCGGTCATACACATACGACTTCTCGTTGTCCAGGGTGGCGACGAAGACCTCGGGCTGCGGCAGGCGGACATAGAGCACGCCGTCTTCGACCCACAGGTCGTCGGCCTCCAGTTGGCCCAGGTCCACGCCGGCGATGACCACGCCGTGCGCGACGAACAGCAGCCGGTCGCCGAACAAGGGCGCGAGCACGCCCTCTTGCCCCGATTCCGCAGTGATGACCTTTTCGACGGTGTATTGGACCGTCTCCAGGCGGGCCAGGCGTTGCACTTTGTGCACGATGGTCACCGGGTCGGGGATGACCGTGGGGGTAGGGTGCAGCACCTCGGCGACCTGAGTGCTGAGCGCGCCTTGCATGGTGCGCACGGGCATCAGTGTGCCCTGCAGCCGGTTCACCTCTTGGGTCACCCGCTGCACGCCCCAGGCCACGATGAGCAGCAGCCCCAACACCAACACCCAACCGCGCAGTTCTTTCATGGCTCAAGCCTCCGAGGGCGGCGTTGCGGGCGCCCGCCGCGGGATGCGCACGACGAAGGTCGTGCCCTGGCCCACCTGGCTGTGTACGGTGACCTGGCCGCCCAGCAGTTCGGTGTAGCGACGCACCAGGGCCAGGCCCAGGCCCGTACCGCCCTTGCGTCGCGAGAGGTCGTCGTCGGCCTGGCGGAAGGGCTCGAAGATGGTCGCCAGCGCCTCTTCGGGGATGCCAACGCCCGTGTCTTCCACTTCCAGGCGCACCCATTCGCGGTCGGCGTCGGTTTCCAGACGGGCCCGCACGGTCACGCGGCCGTCTTCGGTGAACTTGACCGCGTTGCTCACCAGGTTGAGCAGAATGTGCAGCACTTTCTGGCGGTCGGTTTCGGCCTCCAGGTCGGGGGGCTGAATGTCGGCCTCGAGGCGGTCGTTGTTGCGCTGGGCCAGGGGGGCGACCAGGCTGAAGACCTCGTCGGTCACCTCGGCCAGCCGGAAGGGTTCCACCACCAGGTGTTCTTCTTGCTGGCTACGGCGGTATTCGAGCACCAGATTGACAATGGACAACAGGCGCTGGGCCGCGGTTTCGATTTGGCGCAACTCGGCGTCGTATTCCAGGAAGCCTTCCTCGGCCATGCGCAGCCATTCCAGATAGCCCAGGATGGCCTGCAAAGGCGTGCGCATTTCGTGGCTGAGGTTGGCGAAGAAGGATTCCTGGCGACGGCGCAGCGCGTCGGCCTCTTCTTTGGCCTTCAGCAAGGCCTGGCCCAGCGCGTATTGCTCTTCGTAGAGGCGTGCGTTGTACACGGCCAGGGCAATCATATCCGCAGCCGAGCGCAGCAGCCGCACGTGCTCGGGCTGAAAGTGGTGCTTCTTGCGAGAGGCGAAGGTTATCACCCCCAACGGGCGTTCCTGGTAGAACAAAGGCAGGGCGATGACCGAACGCCAGGGCAGCGTCTCGGCAAACAGCCAGCGCGGGTCGTGCTCGGTGTCTTGGGAGAGCAGCAATTGCTTTTCGCGCAGGGCCCGGCCCGCAAAACCGCGGTCAATGACTTCCTGCACCATGTTCCAGTAATCGCTCTCCGGCGCGATGAATTCTTCTTCGACGAAGAAGTCCACCACCCGCAACTGGTCGTCTACCAGGATGAAGGACGCGTTTTCGACTTGCAGGACTTCTTGGACCACGCGCAACAGCGCCCGCCAGGTGGCATGGACCGAAAGCGGTGTGGTGAGCAGGGTGCGACCGATGCGCAGCAGGTTTTCCAGGAAGACCTTTTGGCGCTCCAGTTCCTGCTGCAGGCGCTGGCGTTCGGTGACATCCCGAATCACCGCGATGCCCAGGCCGCCCATGACCTCGGGCACTTGCACCACGCCGATTTCCAGCACCCGGCTGGTTCCATCGGGCTGGGGGTTCTCCAGTGTGCCCAGCCAGACGCCGCGTTCGGCCAGGGCCTGCTGAATGGCCGTTTGGGTTTCCAGCGACAGGTCGAAGACTTCCATGCCTGGCGCGCCGGTCAGGTCACGGTCGGGAAACAGGCGGCGGGCGGCCGGGTTATAGTCCAGCACAAAGCCGTGGCGGTCGAAGACGAGCACGGCCTCCTGGATGTGTTCGTACACCTGCTGCATCAAGTACAACCGCTGGGCTTCGCGCCGGCGGGTGATGAGCAAGGACACGGTGTTGGCGGCCGAGCGCCAGACTTCGTGCATGGCCGGTTCGGGCGCGGTGTCGGTTTCCAGCACCAACATGCCCAGCGGCCGCTCACCCTGCCGCAGCGGGTAGGCCCAACCGTGGCGCTGCCCGTTCCGCGCGGCGGGCGAGCGCAAGGCCGGGGGCGCGGGGGTAGGCGCGTCGGCCGCGGCCCGCCACCACGCGGGCTGCACGTCCACGCCGTCGTCGGGCGGGTCGTCGGCGCCGTTCCAGGCCGCGCGCCACAGGCGCTGGCCCTCGTCGTCCAACAGCCACAGGCTCACGGCCGCAGGTCGCAGGCTCCCGATGGGACGCCGCAGGTGCGCCGCCACCCGGCGCAGCGAGGCCTCCAGGGGCTCCTGTTCCAGGATGACGGCGAACAAGTCGCGGGCCAGCCCCTGGCTTTCGGCCCGAAAAGCGTCCTGTTGCTGCAGCCGTCGCCACGGGGTGAGGTCGTGGAAAATCAGCGCGCGGCCGATGCGCAGGCCGCTCT
>WGAK01000150.1 GCA_015494815.1 Anaerolineales bacterium
GCCTGAGCAAACTGCGCGAGGTGGGCATCACCACCCTGCTGGTGGAGCAGAATGTGCACATGGCCCTGGCCGTGACCGACTACGCGTATGTGCTGGCCCACGGCAAAGTCGAGTTGCAAGGGCCCTCGCGCGAATTGGCCCGCGACCCCCACGTGCAGGAAGCCTACCTGGGCATTTGACCGTCCCCCGGTCCCGCCGTCCGTCCAGCGCCGCCCGCTCGAGGCGGCGCTTTTGCGTCTCCGCGCACGCGGGACGACGCGCCTGCGCACCGCGCTCCGTCGGCGAATTTCGGCCCTGGCGCGCGTGTAGGGTTATGCGTTGGGGCGCACACCGCGCCCGCGGGACGATGTCAAATTGACGCAGAAAAGCGCATTTGCTGCCGATTCTGTCGCCCACCTGTTCAAACGATTTGGGGCGTGAAGTGGAGAAAAAAGGATTGATTTTTGGGCATGGATTTTTACGAAAATCCGTAACCCTGGGCGCGAAGATGTGTTTTAATCGGTTGAGCCATTTCTCCGCTCGTCCGACCGTTGCCCGCGCGTGCTCCACAATTTCAGGAGGGTTCCTATGGCGTTAGCGCTCTTCATTTTCGCCATTGCCGTGGTCATGGTGGGGTACAAGTATTACGCCAAGGCCATGGACCAAACCGTCATCGAGGCCAACCCCAAACGGGCCACGCCGGCGGTGATGTACAACGATGGCGTGGATTTCATGCCGGCCAGTGCCAGCGTGCTGTTCGGCTATCAGTTCAAGTCCATCGCCGCGCTGGGACCCATCGTGGGGCCCATTGTGGGCGTGCAATATGGCTGGCTGCCCGCGGTGGCCTGGCTGCTCATCGGCGTGTTCTTCATCGGCTGGGTGCAAGACTACGCCTCGGCCATGTTGGCCATGCGCAACGAGGGCATGACCATGGGCGGCCTGGCCTACAAGTTCATCTCGCCGCGCGCCCGCAAACTGCTGCTGACCTTCCTTTACATTTACTTGTTGCTCATCATGGGCGCGTTTGGCGCGCTCATCGCGCCGCTGCTGGCCAAGCCCAACGTGCCCGTGGGCTTCTTGCTGCTGGTTGCCGCCGGGGTGTTGGCCGGGCAGATGACCTATCGGTGGCGCATGGACATCGGCCTGACCACCATCATCACCGTGCTGTTGGCCTTCATCGGCATCTACCTGGGCACCATGCCCTGGGCGCAGAATCTGGTGGGCGCCATCAACAGCCTGGCCGGTGACCCGGAAACAGGCGTGCTGTTCACCCGGCCCCTGGGTTATGGCGACATGACCTGGGCCAACTTTTTCTGGGCCATCGTGATGCTGGCTTTCTGCTATCTGGGTTCGGTGCTGCCCATCTGGCGCTTTGCCCAGCCGGTCAACTACACTTCCTTCTGGTTCGTGCTGTTCAGCCTGGTGGCGTCGGTGCTGGGCCTGGTGGTGGCGACCTTCACCGGCGCGGTGAACACATCGTTTGAAATCCCGGCCTTCGTCACGGCCTTTCAACCGCACCTGGGGCCCATCTGGCCGCTGCTGTTCGTGACCATCTCGTGCGGCGCCATCTCGGGGTGGCATTCGCTGGTCTCCACTGCGGGCACCGCGCGGCAGTTGGAAAAGGAGACCGACGCGCTGCCCGTGGCCGGAGGCGCCATGTTCACCGAAGCCGTGCTGGGCGTGTTGTCGGTCATCTTCGCGGTGACCATCGGCGTGGCCGCGGGCAAGTATGACCCCGCGCAGGGCTACAAACTGGTCGCCGGCGCGGCCGGGGTGTTCGCGGTGGGCATGGCCAAGTTCATGGCCGTCATCGGCGTGCCCGAGCAATTGGGCGGCTCCATCGCCATGATTTTCCTGGTGGTCATGGCCCTCACCGTGATGCAACTGGTGCTGCGCTTCATGCGGGTGGCCTCGGCCGAGTTGCTGGGCGACCGCTTCCCCGCGTTCAAGAACCCGCACTTCGGCACCCTGGTGGCCGTGCTGCTCACCCTCTTCCTGGTGGTTTTCGGCTTCTGGCAGTGGATTTGGGCCCTGTTCGGCGGCTCCAACCAACTGTTCGCCGGCATTTCGCTGCTGCTCATCTCCATCTGGCTGGCGCGGCAGGGCAAGCCGTCGTCCTGGTCCTACATCCCCGGTCTGTTCATGTACATCACCACCGTAGGCGCGCTGCTGTATGTGTCGGTGTACAATGCCCTCTACAAGGGCATTTATCTGACCGTCCAGAGCGGTGAGGCCAAAACGGGCTTCATTCTGGGGAACCTGATTACGGCCGGGTTTGGCTTGTACATGACCTACGCCGCGCTCACGCTGCTGGCAGACGGCTTGCGCTCCTTCAACGAGGCCAAGGCGTCGGCGCCGGCCGCGGCGGGCGACTAAGCGCCTGTGCTGGCGAGAGGGGCCGGGCGTCCACCCGCGCCCCGGCCCCTCCGCCGTGGGATGCAGTCATGGCCCCCAACGCGAGCGTTCTGGTCTTGGAGGTGGTCACCCCCCTCATCGGCAGTTTTCGGCATTGCGCGCGCTGCGATTTGCTCTTCGACGAGGCGGGGCTCAACCAGCGGGTACACGCCGACGACCTGAGCGCGTATCCGCCGGAATGGCAGGCCGAGTGGCAGCGGCTGTCGGCCTGGATTTTGCGCGTCGCGGCTTACCTGGGCCCTCAGGCCCGGGTGGTCATCACCGATGCCCGCTCGGTGCGGGGGCTCTGGCTGTGGCTGCGGGGGGTACGGCGCTATCCCGCGTTTCTGCTGGGCCGCGCGCGGCTGCAGGCCCCAGCCGACGAGGCCGCGCTGCGCGCCTGGCTGACCCGCCACATTGGCCGGCCCTGGCCGCCCGGCCTGGGCGTGGCCGCACCGGCGGCCCCTATGCCCGAGGCACCGTCCTCGTGAAGGCCACCCGAGCCGCGCCGGAGCGAGGTTCCCCCCACCATCTTCATGTCAAGGAGAGGCTTATGACACCGCAAGAATCCTTCTGGTCCCGCGCCAAAAAGCACATCACCGACTTCATCTACGGCATGGCCAGTCACGAAATGGCCCGCCATGCCTTGAAGACGCGGGGCAGCATGGAGCACCTGTTCATCCTTATCACCATGGGCGACATGTTGGGTGTGCCCATCTTGCCGCCTTACTACTCGCTGCGCCTGCTGCCTTATGTGGTGCCGCAAATTTCCACCTGGAAGCGCCGCATGTTGCGCGAGAAAGACCTGACCGATGCCCTGGCCTGAGGCCGTTCCCCTTTATCCACCGAGGTGACCCATGACCAAATTAGCCCGCATGTTCAAAGAGCACCCCGAACGCCGCTACATCATGTACGGCGGGAAAGGCGGTCTGGGCAAGACCACCTTCTCCGCGGCCACCGGCTATTGGCTGGCCCAGCAAGGGAAACGCGTGTTGGTGTTTTCCGTGGACCCCCAGGCTTCGTTGTCCGACATCTTTCAGCGCGATATCTACGGCAAAGGCGCCGTGGAAATCATGCCCAACCTGTACGCCCAGGAAATTGACGCCGACACCCACATTCGAGCCTACCAGGAGGAAATTCGCCAGAAGATTCGCGACATGTACGGCTTCGACGAAATCCCGGCCGAAATCGAATCGTACATTCAGGCCGCGGCCGCGGAGCCGGCCATGGAAGAATCGGCCATTTTCGACCAGGTGGTGGACATCGTCCTGGCGCAAGAATACGACTATTACATCTACGACCTGGTGCCGCTGGGCCATGCCCTGTATTACCTGAGCATGGCCAGCGTGTACGACCAGTGGATTAGCAAAATCACCCGCCTGCGGGAGGAGATGCAAGAATACGCGCAGATGGCGGCCAAGGTGCGTCGCGATGAGTCGCTGTTGGAAGACAAAATCCTGGAAGAGTTGCAGTACATTCGGCATCGCATCTCCACCTCGTCGCAGATTTTGACCGACAAAGAGAAGACGGCCTTCTTCTTCGTGCTCATCCCCGAGGAGATGGTCATCCTGGATACGGTCAAAGCCGCGGGGCTGTTCGCCAAATATCAGGTGCCTTTGAGCGGCTATGTGCTCAACCGGGTCATCCCGGCCGAGGTGGCCGAATCGCTCACCGCGCCCGAATACCTGCGCCATCGCTATCGCATGCAGCAGAAGTACATCCGCCAGATTCACGAGCGCTTCGGCGACGAGGTGTTGGCCGAGGTGCCCGAACTGGAGCGGGATGTCACCGGTCTGGAGATGATTGCCCGCATGGCCGATTTGCTGTTTGGCAAGGAGACGCTGTCATGAACGCTCAGGTCATGCCTTTGCAAATCCCTTTCACCATCGAGAAGAACATGCGCGCCTTTGTGGCCGAGCATCCGCGGCTCAAATACATTTTCTTCGGCGGCAAAGGTGGCGTGGGCAAGACGGTCATGGCCGGCGCCGCGGCCCTGGGCTTTGCCCAACAAGGCAAGCGCACCTTGTTGGCGTCCACCAACCCGGTGCACAGCCTGTCCAGTTTGCTGGACCAGAATGTCTTTGGCAAGCCCACCCCGGTCCACGGCGTGGACAACCTGTGGGCCTATGAGATTGACACCAAAGACACCATCGAACGCTCCAAGCGCGACATCCGCGAGAAAATCGAATGGTTCCTGAAATACGCGGACATCAAGGGCCGGGCCGACGAGTTCATCGAATCGGCCACCATGAACCCGGCCTTCGAAGAGTCGGCCATGTTCGAGAACATGATTGACCTGATGTTCCGCGACGAATACGATGTGTATGTGTTCGACACCGCGCCCACGGCCAACGCCCGTCGTCTGCTGGGCATGTCGGCCGTGTATACCCTGTGGGTCAACAAGATGGTCGAGAGCCGCGAAGAAGCCCGGCGGATGCGCCTCAAACTCTCGTTCTCGGACAAGAAAGAGGAAAAAGACCCCCTGATGGAGTATCTGGTCACTTTCCAGGAGCGCATCGAGCGGGCCAAAGACCTGTTGACCGACCCGGAACTGACCGCCTTCTTCTTCGTCACCCTGCCCGAGTCGCTGCCCATCGCGGTCATTCGGCGTTTCATCGGCTGGTTCAACGAGTTTGGCATTCCCATCGGCGGCGTGGTGGTCAACATGCTCATTGACCCGGCCTCGGTGCACGAAGACGCGGACGCTTTTGTGCGCAACCGGGTCGCCATGCAGGCACGCTACATGGAAGAAATCGAGCGCCTGTTTGGGCCCATGGTGCGGGCGGTGGTGCCTCTGTTCGAGACCGAAGTGCGCGGGGTGGGGATGTTGAAACGGGTGGTAGACTACCTCTTTTACGCGGAGTGACCGTCCTCACCATCGCCGGAGGGGCCGCGACCGCGGGTCGCGGCCTTGCCGTCTTGGGAGCAATCATCGTGGCCGAATGGCAAACCGTGCACATCCAGTTGGGGAACTTCATCTTTGGCCGGGCCCATCTGCTCGATTTGGTGCTGCCTCCCGCCTGGCAACTGGAGCGGGGCTTCTCCCATCCCGAAATCCACGCCACCCACACCCGCCGGGGCACCATGTGGGTGGTCGCCGGGGATGCCTGGTACCTGTTGCGCCATCCAGAGCACGATTGGCTGCTGGAGTTCCACTTGCAAGTGCGGGCCCGGCCCTATGCCCGGCCTCGCGAGGCGCGCAGGGTGCAGGTGATGGGCCACGCGGGCTGGTGGCGGCCGTTGCGCCTGCGCCGCGGGCTGCCGTGGCGCTGGCGCATCACGCCGGGGCTGGAGGTGGCCTGGTTTTGCCCCCTGAGCGAACGAGGGTTTCGGCTGCGCGCGCTGGGCCGGGTGCCCGACGAAGCCCTGGCCGCGCTGCGCACCGCGTGGACGCGCAGCCATTGCCATCGGCCGCCTTCGTCGAACGACGACGCCGCGGCGTTTGACGGCCCCGATAGTTTTTGATACAATCGGGGCGCTCGAACAGGCGAACATCTCCGCAGACCCCGGAGCCGTTGGCGCCTCCGGGGTGCTGCCGCGAATAAAGGGGCTGACCATGAAGGTGCTGTTAGTCAAAGATGTCTACAAGTTGGGCCGGGCCGGTGAGGTCAAAGAAGTGGCCAACGGCTATGGACGCAATTACTTGATTCCGCAAGGGCTGGCCGTGCCGGCCACGCCCCAGGCCCTGCGCATGGCCGAGAAAATCCGCCAGCGGGCCGAAAAGGAGCGCCAGGACGCGGCCGCGCGTCTGCAATCCCTGGCCGAGCGGCTGCAAGGCGTGGTGCTCTACTTCCCCATGCGGGCCAGCGAGACGGGCAAGTTGTACGGCTCGGTAACCACCCGCATGATTGCGGACGCGCTGCAAGACGAACTGCAACTGGACGAGCCCATCTCCCACCGCCAGATTGACAGCGAGCCCATTCGCCAGTTGGGCGTGTACGCGGTGCGGGTGCGTCTGACCATGGACCTGTTGCCCGAGGTGCGGGTGGTGGTCTATCGCCAGGGCGAGCAGCCGCCCGCGCTGGATGGTGCGCCCGAGGAAGCCCCGGAACCGGCCACGGCCGCGCCTGAGGCCGAGGCCGAAGCCCAACCCGCGGCCGAAGCCGCCGCATCCACCGATTGAGGCCGGCCCACACCGACCCGCCGGGCCCGGGGCCCCGGTCGCGCGGCGCGTGGCCGGACGGTTGCCGGGCCTTCGGCCTTAATCGCGGCAGGAGGTGTGCATGGCCGCCGAGGCCCCTGCCCCCGGCATCGGGGAGCGCCTGCGCCAGGCCCGCACGGCCCGTGAGTGGTCGTTGCTGCAGGTGGCGCGGGAACTGCACATCAAACCCCACTATCTCGAGGCCCTGGAGCGCGACGATTGGGACGCGCTGCCGTCGCCGGCCCATGCGCGCGGCTTCCTGCGCACCTATGCCGCGTTCTTAGGCCTGGACCCCGACGCGCTGCTGGCCCAGGCCACGCCGCAGCCCGCGGCACCGCCCACCCCCACGGTCACGAC
>WGAK01000151.1 GCA_015494815.1 Anaerolineales bacterium
CCAGTCCACGGTGGCGCGGTCCAGGTCGCGCAGCAATTCCATGGCCACGGGGGCCAGCCGGGCCTCGGTATAGCGCATGGCCGCCGGTGGGTCGCCGTCCACCGAGCCGAAATTGCCCTGCCCATCCACCAGCGGGTAGCGCATGGAGAACGGCTGGGCCAGCCGCGCCAGCGCGTCGTACACGGCTTGGTCGCCGTGGGGATGATATTTGCCCAGCACCTCGCCCACGATGCGCGCGCTCTTACGGTGGGGCTTATCTGGCGTCAGGCCCATTTGAAACATGGCGTACAGCAACCGCCGCTGCACCGGCTTGAGGCCATCGCGCGCATCGGGCAACGCCCGGGCCACGATGACGCTCATGGCATAGTCCAGGTAGGACTGTTGCATCTCATGGACGATGTCCACGGGGATAACACGCGGGGCGGTTCGGCTCATGGGGTTACCTCAGGGGGAAAAGATGTTGCGGCCGGGGAACGCCGCGGGCGCGCGCGGCAACCCGACATGGCGGGCCGCCGCGGGTCAAGCCGCCCACACCCGGCGATAGGCCGCGGCGAAGAGCGCGGGCGTGCCGCCGGTGTGCCAAAAAAGGACCCGCCGGGCCGCCTCCAAGGCGCCGGTGCGCGCCAGGCCCAACAGCCCGGCCAGCCCACGGCCCGTGTAGACCGGGTCCACCAGCAAGCCCTCGGTGCGGGCGGCCAGACGAATGGCCTCGATTTCGGCCTCGGTGAGCACGCCATAGCCGGCCGCGGCCCAGCGGTCGTGCACCTCCACCTGCCGGGGCGTGATGGCGGGGGCCAGCCCCCAGTGACGCAGGGCCTGGTTGGCCAGGTCGGCCACCCGCGCGGCCAGCACGGCCGCGGGCTCGTCCACGCTGATGCCCACGATGCGCCCGGCATAGCCCAGCACGTGCGCGCCGGCCACCAGCCCGGCCTGGGTGCCGCCCGACGACGAGGCCACCACGATGACCTCGGGGGGCGGCTGCATCTGCGCCAGCAACTCGGCCAGCGCCGCGGCGTACGCGGTCACGCCCAGCGCGTTGGAGCCGCCGTAAGGGATGCGGTACGGCCGACGGCCCTGCTCGCGCAGCCTGTCCACCGTCGCGGTCAGGGCGGCCTCCCGCTGCGCGCGCGTGGTCCACACCACCCGCGCGCCCAGCAAGGCATCCAGCGCCAGGTTGCCGCCGGCCTCGGCCGGAGCCTGGGGTTCCCCGGCCAACACCAGCACGGCCTCCAGGCCCAGGCGCGCGGCCGCGGCCGCGGTTTGCCGACAATGGTTGGATTGCACCGCGCCCGCGGTGACCACCACATCCGCGCCCTGCGCCTGCGCGTCGGCCAGCAGAAACTCCAGTTTGCGGGTCTTGTTGCCGCCAAAGGCCAGGCCCGTCAGGTCATCGCGCTTGACCCACAGCGCGAAGTCGCGGCCCAGCGCGGCGGCCAGCCGGGGCAAGGGTTGCACAGGCGTGGGCCGCGCGGCCATCAGGGGGATGCGCGGCAAAGCGTCCCAGGGGGCGGTCATGGCGTCCTCCTACGGCCACCACATGTACAACAGCGTGGGGGCCTGCCCCACCGGCTCGGGCCAGGGCAACGCGGCCGACCAGCCCGAGGCCGGGGCCGCCCCCCGCAGCAGCGCGGCCAGCGGCGAATAGCCCGGATAGTAGCGCACCACGCGCGGCTCGCCCTCGATGTGGCCCATCTTCGCGGCCTGGGCCACCGCGTCGCCCTCGTAGCCCAGCGCGTCAATCAAGCCCAGTTCCAGCGCGTCCTGGGCCAGGTAGACCCGGCCATCGGCCAGTTCCCGCACCCGGTCCACCTCCATATCCCGGCCCTGGGCCACCACCTGGATGAAGTTGGTATGCACCGCGCGCAGCAAATCCTCGAAATAGGCGCGCTCTTCGGGCCGCATGGCGCGGTAGACACTGCCCATATCTTTGGCCTCGCCCGCGGTGATGACCTCGGCCTCCAGGCCGATTTTTTCCATCAGCCCCTGAGCATTGAGAAAAACCGCAATCACGCCGATGGAGCCGGTGAGGGTGTTGGGGTTGGCGATGATGGTGTCCGCGGCCATGCTGATGTAGTAACCGCCCGAGGCCGCGACCTCATCCATGTAGACGATGAGGGGCTTGTTCACCTGGTCCAGCGCGTGGTAGATGCGGTCACTGGCCACCACGCTGCCGCCGGGGCTGTTGATGTGCAACACGATGGCCTTGACATTGGGGTCGGCTTCCAGGTGCTGCACCAGGGGGATGATGTCCTCGGCCGCGGCCTGAGGCGCGGCGTTCCAGGGATTGGACGCGGACGCGCTCACGATGGGCCCCTGCACCTGCACGATGGCCACCGTGGGGCCGGCAGGCGGGCCCGAGACATGCTCGCTGTAGACCGTGGTCGTCACGGGGGCGGCGGCCGCGCCGCGCATACCCGAGACCGCGGCCCCGGCGAAGCACGAGAACATGAGCATGCTCAAGCCACAGGCGGGCAGCAAGAAGCCCAACGCCACGCCCAGCAGACTCCACCGGGCCAGGGATGCGGGGCCGGGTCCGGCGGCCGGCGCGGGGCGCGGGGCCGGTCGCGGCGGCGAAGGCGTATACGGAGACGAGGACGCCATAGCGGCCCTCCCTTCCAGCGGGGATGACCAGGCGCGCACGCCCGGCCTCGGGCTTCATCTTATCACAAAATCGGCGTGCCAGCGGCTCGCGTCCGCGCCTGGGGCCACGTGTGGGCGCGAGTTGCCGCAAGCAACCCGGAGGCCGTCTCGGGGCGCGGTGCCTGGGTGCCGCTTTGGAACCAAAGCGGTGTCGAACCACCGCAGTCCCAAATTGGGCCGCGCCTGCGGCGGGCGGCCGCCGCTTCTTGCTCCCTGCTTCTCGCTCCTTGCTCGTCACGGCGGGGCCCTCCTGCCCGGGCCTGGGTCGCGCGTAAGGCAGCCTGGGCTCTTGTCTGGCGGCGTCAGGAGATTGCTTCGGACGCTTCGCGTCCTCGCAATGACACGCGAGCGGATGAGCGGTTTTGGCGCGCGGCGCTGGGCGTCACTTTGAGGGCGGTAAGGCGGATGGGCGAATGTGCGGCCGCTTTCTCCCCGCTCCCCGCTGACACATGACGCCTGTTCGCTGACGGCGCACCACCTCGCCCGCGCCGCCCGTCGTTCGTTTGCACAATCGCGTTGAGTTGGGGTATAATACTCCCACTATGCATGCCACCCGCCGCGCCATTCTGGAATATCTGCGTCAGCATCCCGGCGCTACGGTCAACGACCTGGCCCGCGCGCTGGAGATGACGCCCGCGAATGTGCGCCATCACCTGGCCATTCTCAAGGCCCAGGGCCTGGTGGAAGCCATGCAGACCCGCTTTCGCTACGGGCATGGGCGCCCGCCCAAGCACTACCGCCTGACCGACGCGGCGCAGCCCATGCACCTGGAGCCTTTGACCCGGGCACTGCTGGATTACATCCACGAGGAAGGCCCGCAGGTGTTGGCCGATGTCGCGCGGCGCATGTGTGCGTCCTTCCCCACGCCGCTGCGGGGCAACCTGCGCGAGCGGGTGCAGCAGGCCCTGACCATCTTGCAGGGCTGGCATTACGCCCCCCGCTGGGAAGCGCACCATGAGGGGCCACGCATTTTGTTCTCCCAGTGCCCCTTTGGCGCCCTGGCCCGCGATTACCCCTCGCTGTGCCAACTGGATGCCCACCTGCTCAGCCTGATGTTGGGCGCGGAGGTGGAGCATGACGGGCGCCCCACCCACGAGCCGCCATGCGTCTTTCGGGTCAAGCCCCAGAGCCTGGCCGCCTGAACGCACCCGGTGTTTGTCCGCTCCCCGCGCCCGGGGCCCCCAGGCTGCCGGGCGTTTGTGTGCATCCTGACGCGCTGCGGAGGTCGGTTTGCCATGTCGTCACCCACGCCTGAACGCCGCTGGTACCCCTTTCTGGTGGGGCTGTTCACCGGCACCCTCATCGTGTCGAACATCATCGCGGTCAAACTGGTGACCGTCTTCGGTCTGGTGTTGCCCGCGGCGGTGGTGGTCTTTCCGCTGGCCTATGTGTTGGGCGATGTGCTCACCGAGGTCTATGGCTACGCCTACGCCCGTCGGGCCATCTGGACCGGCTTCGCGGCCAACCTGGTGGCGGTGGTGGCCATCGCCTTGGGTGGGTTGCTGCCCCCGGCCCCCTTTTGGGACGCCGGCCTGGGCTCGGTAACCGCCGCGCAGCGGGCCTATGCCGCGCTGCTGGGCTTCACCCCGCGGCTGCTGGCCGCGTCGTTCACGGCCTATCTGGCGGGCGAGTTTCTCAACGCGTATGTGCTGGCCCGGCTCAAGGTGCGCACCGCAGGGCGCTGGCTGTGGCTGCGCACCATCGCCTCGACCATCGTGGGCGAAGGCGCGGATTCGGCCCTGTTCATTACCCTGGCCTTCTACGGCGTGCTGCCCGGCGTTGCGTTGGCCCAGGCCATCGTCTCGCAATGGCTGTTCAAGGTGACCTACGAGACCGCGGTCACGCCCCTGACCTACCTGGTGACCCACGCGCTCAAGCGCGCCGAGGGGCTGGACCCCTTCGACCGGGAGACGGACTTTCATCCGCTGCGCTTTTAGGCCCCGCCGGCCGGACGCGGGCGCGCCGGCGTCCGCGCGCCTCGCGAGCCCGCCCGGCCCGTAGCGGAGCGCGTTCCCCCAAACCCCAACCCCGGCCCGCGAACCGCGTCGGCCTTGGGAGGTAAACGGTGGGCCCTGCGATGATTCGCGTGCGCGGTGCGCGCGTGCACAACCTGAAAAACCTCAGCGTAGACATCCCGCGTGACCGCCTGGTGGTCATCACCGGGCTGTCGGGCTCGGGCAAATCGTCGCTGGCCTTCGACACCATCTTCGCCGAAGGGCAGCGGCGCTATGTGGAGTCGCTCTCCGCGTATGCCCGGCAGTTTTTGGGGCTGATGCAAAAGCCTGATGTGGATGCCATCGAGGGGCTCTCGCCCGCGGTGGCCATTGACCAGAAGGGCGTGAGCCACAACCCCCGCTCCACCGTGGGCACGGTCACCGAGATTTACGACTATTTGCGGCTGCTGTTCGCCCGGGTGGGCACGCCGCACTGCCCCGTGTGCGGCCGCGAGGTGGTCAAGCAATCGGCCCAGGAAATCGTGGACGCGCTCTTGCGCTGGCCCGCGGGCAGCCGGCTGTACATTCTGGCGCCGCTGGTGCGGGGCCGCAAGGGTACCCATCAGGCCGTGTTCGACGAGGTGCGCAAGGCCGGGCTCAGCCGCGTGCGGGTCAATGGCGTTTTCTACGACCTGGACGAAGACGGACCCCCCACGCTGGACCGCTACAAGACGCACCACATCGAGGCCGTGGTGGACCGGCTCATCCTGCGACATCCCGACGACCCGGCCGCGGCCGACGAGTTTCGGGCCCGCCTGGCCGACTCGGTCGAAACCGCACTGCGCTTGGGCGACGGCTATCTGGTGGTGCAGCGGGTGGTGCCGGGGGGAACCGGCTCCGCCGCGGCCGAGGGCCGGGCCGAGGCGCGCGATTTCTTCTTCTCCGAGCATCTGGCCTGCCCTGAGCACGGCGTGAGCATTCCCGAACTGGAGCCCCGCCTGTTCTCGTTCAACACGCCTCACGGCGCGTGTCCCCACTGCCAGGGCCTGGGCTTTCAGTTGGACATTGACCCCGCGCTGTTGATTCGCGACCCCAACCTCTCGCTGGCCGAGGGCGCGCTGGCGGGCAGCGAATGGCTGGGACGCTTTCGGGGCGGCTATGGCCGCACCATTCTGGAAGCCGTGGCCCGGGCCTACGGCATTGACTGGCACAAGCCGGTGAAGGACCTGCCGCCCGAGCATCTGGACCTGCTGCTCTACGGCCCGCGCGGGCGCGCGCCGCGGCATCTTCCGCCCGGCCGCCTGGGCTATTGGGTGCAGCGCTTCGAGGGCCTGGGGCCGCACCTGCTACGCCGCTATCACGAGACCGACTCGGACCACCAGCGGGAGCAACTGCGGGCCTACATGGTCGAAAAGCCGTGCCCCGTGTGCGGCGGCGCGCGCTTGCGCGCCGAAGCCCGGGCCGTGACCGTGGCCGGGGTGAACATCGTGGAGGTCACCCGCTGGCCGGTGAGCAAGACATTGGCGTGGGTGCGGGCGTTGCGCGGCGCGAATCCCACCCCGCCCTCCGATGCGGCAGGGC
>WGAK01000152.1 GCA_015494815.1 Anaerolineales bacterium
GTATCGTCGCGGTGCGCCACCAGGCGAGGCCGTGGGGCGTGGCCTGCGGCGTGAAGCCCAGGCGGCCGGGGTCGAGGGTGTCGGGCGCAGCGGGGGTGGGGCTCATGATGTCGTGGTCAACACTTCTCGCAAAAAGGCGTGCCAATGGCGGTTGAAGGCCGCGCGGCTGTCCGCGATGACGCCGTGACCGGCCTCGGGGATGACGACCTGCCGCGCGGTGGGAATGCCGCGCACCAGGTCGGCCTGCACCTCGGGAGGCACGGTGGTGTCCGCGCCGCCGGTGACCACCAGGGTGGGCACGCGAATCGTCCCCAGCCGGGGACGCAGGTCCAGCCCCCACAGCGCGCGCATGATGGCGTGATACACCTGCGGGTCGGACTTCCGGATGGAGCGGGCCAGCATCTCCCGAAAGGCCGCGTGCTCGGGTTTGGGGAACACGCGGCGGGCCACGATGTCGGCCTGGCGTTGGTGCCCGGCCAGTCGGGCGATGAGCGAGCGCCCCGCGAAATACAGCCAGTGGCGCAGGGTGCGCGGCCGCAAGTAGGCGAAGGTGTTGACCAGGGTCAGGCTGCGCACCCGCGCGGGAAAATCCAGGGCCAGTTGCAGCGCCACCGCGCCGCCGAAGGAGATGCCCGCGACATGGGCTTTGTCCACCTGATACGCGTCCAGCACCTGCCGGGCGAAAGCCGCGTAGCGGGCCAGGGTGACGGGGCCGCCGGGCCAGGGCGTGCGTCCGAAGCCGGGCTGGTCGGGCGCCAGACCGCGCAGGTCCAGCGCGCGCAGCACCTCGGCCTGCCCGGCCCAGGTCTGGCCCACCGAGCCCAGGCCGTGCAGCAGCAGCACCGTGCCGCGGCGGCCCTGGGGATGAAAGACATGCACGTGGATGGGGGTGGTCATGGGCGCTCCTCGGCGTGGGGGGTGGAGGAGATTGTACCGCGGGCCGGCCGCGCGCCCCGCACGCGCGCGGCCACCCGCCGGGCCAGGAGCCCGACCGCGGCTGCAGTGACCGCGGCGGTGAGGGTCATGCCTTGCTTGAGGGTGGTGGGGTCGGGCCGCCACTCTTGCAGCGGCGCCAGCAGGATGAAGAACCCCAGCGGGCCCGCGACCAGGGCCAGGGTGTGGCGGTCGTCCCAGGCCCGGCCGTGGGCGCGAGCCCCGGCATAGGCCACGGCCGCGACCAGGGCGAGCAGCAGGGCCAGCACCGGCCCCGCGGACACCCCGGCCAGGGGCAGCCCCCACGAGACCCCGAAGAACGCGACGGTGGCCGCCCCCGAGGCCAGGGCCACGGTCGCGGGGTGCAGGCCGCGGCGCGATGGCGCGCGCCGGGTGCGACCGGTTCGCGCGCCGCGGGCCAGGCCATACGCGGCGGCCACCAGGGCCGCGGCCAGGGCCACCGTGCCCGCGGTCTGCGCCGGGCTCAAGCGATAGGGCGTGTCGAACCGGGCACCCAGGCCGACCCGCAGGACCCACAGCCCGGCTACGGCCACGAGCCCCCGGGGCCCCAGCCAGGGGCGCGCCCGCACGGCCGGAAAGGCCAGTTCCACCAACACCACGGGCACGGCAATGCTGAACACCGCGTGATATACCAGCAGATGCAGGGTCCACACGCCGTTGACCCCGGCCCAGCGCCCATAGCCTTGCAGCGCGGGCAGGCGCAGCCAGTGCGGGTCGAAAAAACTGTTCACCATCAGGCCCTCTTCGACCGCGCCGTGGGCTGCGCCCAAGAGCAACAAGGTGACCGCGCCGCCACGCCAGCGGCGGGTGAGGTCCCGGGCCAGCAGCGCCGCGCTGCCGTAGAGGCTCACCAGGCCCACCAGGGCCCAGGGTTGCCGCGCCAGCAACGCCGGCGGGTTGACACCGGGGAGAATTTCGGCCACGAAGGGGGCCAGCCAAAACAAAAGCCAGGCCGCGCGGCGGGTCATCAGCGCCTCCCTGGGGCTTATTGTACCCCAATGGTACAATCGTAAAACCAAACCGCCACGAGGAGAAGTGCCTATGCCGTCCCATCCCCCTGAGCCGTTTCGCATCAAGATGGTGGAACCCATCCGCCTGCCGTCGCCGGACGAGCGGGAGGCCGCGTTGCGCCGGGCGCACTACAACCTCTTCGGCCTGCGGTCTGACGAGGTGTTCATTGACCTGCTCACCGACTCGGGCACAGGCGCGATGAGCCACGAGCAGTGGGCCGCGCTCATGCGCGGGGATGAGTCCTACGCGGGTGCGCGTTCCTTTGCCCGTTTCGAGGCCGCGGTGCGCGACATCTTCGGCTTCCCGTATGTGCTGCCCACCCACCAGGGCCGGGCCGCGGAAAAAATCCTCACCGCCATTTTGCTCCGGCCGGGGCAGTATGTGCCCTCGAACACCCACTTCGACACCACCGAGGCCAACATTCGCTATCGCGAGGGCCGACCGGTGAACCTGGTCATTGACGAAGCCTACGACCCCGCGAGCACGCACCCCTTCAAGGGCAACATGGACATCGCCAAACTGCGGGCCTTCATCGAGAAGGTGGGGCCCGAGAACATCCCCTTCGGCATGTTGACCGTCACCAACAACAGCGTGGGCGGTCAGCCGGTGTCCATGCAGAACATCCGGGAAACCGCGGCCGTGTACCGGGAGTTCGGCATCCCCTTCTTCATCGACGCGTGCCGGTTCGCGGAAAACGCGTATTTCATCCAGCAGCGTGAACCCGGCTACGCGGACAAGTCGCCCCTGGAGATTGCCCGCGAGATGTTCTCGTATGCCGACGGCGCGTTGATGAGCGCGAAGAAAGATGCGCTGGTGAACATCGGCGGCTTTCTGGCAACGCGCGACGAGGCGCTCTACCGCCGGGCCGCGGCCCAGGGCGTGCTGTGGGAGGGCTTCCCCACCTATGGCGGCCTGGCCGGGCGGGATTTGGAGGCCATCGCGGTGGGGCTGTACGAGGCCTTGGAGCCCGCGTATCTGGCCTATCGGGTAGGGCAGGTGGCCTACCTGCACGCCCGCCTGCAGGAGGTGGGGATGCCGGTGCTGGCCCTGCCCGGCGGCCACGCGGTGTATCTGGACGCCAAAGCGCTGCTGCCCCACATCCCGCAGGCGCAGTTTCCGGCCCAGGCCTTGGCGGTGGAACTGTACCGCGCGGGCGCGGTGCGGGGCGTGGAGATTGGCTCGGTGATGTTCGCGCATCCCGACCCCGACACGGGCGAGATGGTCTACCCGGCCCTGGAGTTGGTGCGCCTGGCCATCCCCCGGCGGATGTACACCCAGAGCCATCTGGACTTCGTGGCCGAGGCGGCCGCGCAGGTGGTGGCCCGCCGCGAGCAGGTGCGCGGGTATCGCATCGTGCGCGCGCCGCGGCTGTTGCGCCACTTCACGGCCCACTTTGCGCCGGTGGACGACGACCGCGGCCGCGCTTCGGCCTGACGCGGCCGCGGGGACGCGAATCCAAGGCCGGGCCGTGGGGCGCGCCATCGCCAACACGGCCCGGCCTACGTTTCAGCGTTGGATGGTCAGCAGAATCTCGTAGAAGTAGCGTTCCTCATAGCCATACGAGCCGTCCACCGAGGTGACCAGCACGTAGTAGGGGCCGTCCTGGTCCAGGGTGTAGGTCAGGCGGGCATCGTAGCCCTCGCCGCTGTCGTCATCCGAGGCGACGAAGGAGAGGTCGGGCCCGAACAGATACACATACGGGTCCAGTTCCGAGCCGATGGAGTCGGCCCGCACGTCTACCACGATGGTATCGCCCGCGTGCCCCTGGAAGGTGTACATCACCCCATAAGTGGACAGGTCGTAATCGGCCAGATAGATTTCCGTGGACTCGGTGATGGCGCCTCGCGTGGGCTGGCCGGGGGTCAGCGGCTGGGCCTGGGTGAAGGCGGGGTCGTTCACGCCCTCGTTGACCTGCAGGGTGTACGTGCCCGCCTGGGCATCAATGTTCTCCAACTCGACGAAGTACACGCCGGGTTTCAGCCGCACCCGCAGTCGCGGGTTGTAGTCGGGCCCGCTGTCGTCATCCGAGGCGATAAACGTGCCCTCGCGGTCGTAGAGGGTCAGGTAGGTGTCCAGCGGCCCCGACACCGCGAAGGTGTAGATATCGTCCGCGGAGGCGCGGAAGCGATAGCAGCGGCTCTCGCCCGCGGGGATGTCGCCTTCCACGGGAGTGTCGAGGGCCAGCGCCGGCGCGCCGGGGCAGAAGGCCGAGCCGACCTGGGGTGCCTGCCAATCGCTGAGGGTGTCGGTGTCGAACGGCGCGATGGGCGCCCAACTCACATCCTCCAGCACGGCCTCCTCGTACACGACCTCGTAAGGCTTCTTGCCATCGGCCGGTACCACGCGCACCTCCACCTCGTCGGCGTCGTACCCCGTGAGAGCGGTGTAGAACACCTGCTTGCCGTTGGCGCTGAACACCGCGTTGACGAACCCTTCCGCGTCGTCGTCCAGTTCTTGCGGAGTGGCTCCGTCGCGGCCGATGGCCACGCGGTACAGCACCAGGTCGTCGCCGGGGGCCTCGCGGCCGCTGAAGAGCACGGCATCGTCTTTGGGGGAGCGGTTCAGCAGGTTGATGGTGTCCCAGTCTTCGACCAGGGGTTGCCATTCCTTTTGCCCCACGCGCGTGGTGAGCAGGCTGAGCGTACCATCGGCCGTGCGGACCAGCAAGAAGAAGCGTTCGTGCGCGGGGTCGAAGTGGATTTCCTCGATGCCCATCTCGTCATCCTGAAAGATGGGGGTGACATCCCCGCCGTCTAAGGCTGCGGTGTAGAGCACGACCTCGTCGGGGGTTTGCTGGAGCACCAGCAGATGCTTGTGGTCGGGCAGCAGCATGGCCCGCAGGTCGTCCTCTTCCTGACCGCTCACGATTTCGCGCGGCGAGCCGCCTTTGGTCGGATAGGTGTACACCGTCTCTTGGCCCGCGTCGTCGCTCGCGATGTACAGCAGGTGCGCGCCCGAGGCGTCGAAAAACACGGCCAGGGCCGTGGCCTGGGCGACCTCTTGCGCCTGGTCCCCGCGCAGCAGCATCAAGTGCAAAGTACCTTCGTCGTCCTCGGCGATGTAGGCCAGCGCGTCGCCCTGCGACGCGAACCCGAAGTCCACCAGGTGGGGGTAGACCTCGCTTTCGAAGAGGGTCGTGCCGCGGCGTGCATCCAAAACCACCAGTTGGTCGCCGTCTTCAGCGGCGCGCTGGCAGGCCACTTGCGCCCCGTTGCCCGCAATGCGGCAGGTGGTGATGTCTTCCGCGTCCTCCAACAGCGTGGTGGCCGTCCCGTCGTCCCGGTCCACCACCTGCACATCGGCGCCTTTGTGGCTCTGGTTGACGAGCAGGATGGTGGAGCCGTCGCCCGACAGCCAGCACCAATCGGCCTTGCCGCGACGCTCGGCCTCCTGGTTGAACGCCGCGACATAGCAACGCTGGGTGTCGTTGCTTTCCAGAATGAAGAATCGCTCGTCGGGCAACAGGCGCCCATAGACCGCGTGGCGCGTGTCGAAGATGACGACCGGTTCGTCTTGCTTGGGCCGGGTGGTGGCGAGATAGACCTTGCCCTTGTCGGGGTCCTGATACCAGAAGAGCAAATCGCCCTTGGGCGTGAGGAAACCGCCATAGGGGCCGACAATGACCTGCTCCTCGTCTACGAAGGCCGTCAGGTGTTCGCCCGCGTCTTCGACCAGCAGCGTGCCCTTGGCGCGCGGGTCATCGCCCATGCGCACCAGGTAGAGGTCGGCCTCGCCGGCGCGATTGGGGAAACTGACCAGGGCCCAGGTCGAGGGGCTTAAGATGGACGAACCCACCCATACGACCAGCCCGCAGCCTATGGCGAGCACCAGCAGCGCGCCCACGGCTGCGGCCACCAGCATCTTGGGACGCTCGAGGAGTTTGTCGAAGTTCATGGCCGTTCCCTCCTGGAAGGCAAAACCTCGCCCCTTGCTCACGGTGACGCGTGGGTCGGAGGATGGCAAGGCACGAGGTGAACGATGGTGGTCATTTCGACCTCATTATGGCTCGCCCTCCAGACGCTTCAAGTTGACGAATGTAATCGAAAAAGGTTGCCGAGTTACCCGGAAGTCTGTCTAACCGCGCACAAACGCGCGGCAAAAGAAGGCATTACGCGCCCGGCCGGAAACGGGGCGCAGCCTTGAACCCGCGGCTGTCGTGCGCCCCCGCTGCCGCGCCGCCCTTGACAACCCGCGACTTTTGGCGATAATAGGGCCACAACCCAACCCGACCAAAGGCGTGGACGGAGGAAAGTAGGTCGGCGGAGGCCGCCAGAGAGGGGCGGGCGTGGGCTGCAACCCGCCCTCGGAGGAAGTCGGCCGAAGTTCCCTCCCGAGCCGCCCGGGGGAACGGGCCACGCGCCCCAGTAGTCCGGGCCGGAGCCTCACCGTTAGCCGAGGGCGTCATGGCGGCCTGCCCGCCGTGATGACCAAGGGGGCCCGCGGCACGCGCGGGTCAAGAAGGGTGGTACCGCGGGAGTCGGCCTCTCGTCCCTTCGGGGCGAGGGGCTTTTTCGTTGCCCCCATTTCCGCGTGTTTGGAGGCGCGTATGCTTGCCGAACTGGAACGCCTTTACCAACAAGCCCTCAGCGAACTGGACGCGGTCACCGACGCCCAGGCTTTGCAGGCCTGGCGGGTGCGCCATTTGGGCCGCAAGGCGCCGCTCATGCAGGCCTTCGGCCGAATGCGCGAGGTGCCGGCCGAAGAGCGCCCCCGGGTGGGTCGGCGCATCAACGAACTGCGGGACGCGCTGCAGCAGGCTTACGAGGCCAAGGCCGAAGCCCTGCGGCAGGCCGAACTGGCCCGCGCGTTGCAAGAAGAACGCCTGGATGTCACCCTGCCCGGCCGCCCGCGGCCCTATGGCCGCCTGCATCCCACTACCCGCACCATCCGCGAGATTGTGCGCATCTTCCAGAGCATGGGCTTTCAGGTCTTCACCTCCCGGGAGGTCGAGACCGACGAATACAACTTCCAGTTGCTCAACATCCCGCCGCATCACCCCGCGCGCGACATGCAAGACACCTTCTATGTAGCCACGCCGGGCGTGCAGGCCGACGAAACGCCGCCGGTGGTGCTGCGTACCCACACCTCGCCGGGGCAAATCCATGCCATGCGGCGCTACGCGGCCCAAGACCCCGACAATCCTCCGCCCATCCGCGTGGTGTTGCCCGGCATGGTGTTCCGCTACGAGCAAATCACCACCCGCTCCGAAATCCAGTTCACCCAGGTGGAAGGGCTGGCCGTGGGGCGCCACATCACCTTCAGCGACCTGAAGGGCACCCTCACCGAGTGGGCCCGGCGCATGTTCGGCCCGCAGGTGCGCACCCGCTTCCGCCCCTCCTACTTCCCCTTCACCGAGCCCAGCGTGGAGATGGATGTGGAGTGCTTCTTGTGCGGCGGCCAGGGTTGCCCGGTGTGCAAATACACGGGCTGGCTGGAGGTGCTGGGCGCGGGCATGGTGCATCCCGTGGTGCTGCGCAACGGCGGTTACGACCCCGAACGCTACAGCGGTTTCGCCTTTGGCATGGGCCCCGAGCGCATCACCATGCTGCGCCACGGCATCCAAGACATCCGCCATTTCTGGCGCAACGATGCGCGTTTCTTGGAACAATTTTGAGGCTCGCGGCCGGGCCCGGCCGCAACTCTTCCCCATCCTTTCGGCAATCACCCTGGGAGGCCGCTCATGAAAGTCCCGGTTTCTTGGCTCAAGGACTATGTGGACATCCCCCTCACGGTGGAAGACCTGGCCCGCTTGCTCACCTCCCTGGGCCTGGAGGTCGAGGCCGTGCACTATGTGGGGCTGCCTCGCCCGGCCGACGCGACCCGGTTGGATTTCAAGGTCTCGGGCCTGGGCTGGGAGCCCGACAAAATCGTGGTGGCCGAGGTGCGTGAGGTGCTGCCCCACCCCAACGCGGACCGCCTGGTGCTGGCCCGCGTGTTCGACGGCGAGCAGGAGCATCAGGTGGTCACGGGCGCGCCCAATCTCTTCGCCTACAAAGGCCAGGGCCCCCTGACCCCGCCCCTCAAGGTGGCCTATGCCCGCGAGGGCGCGACGCTGCTCGACCCCTACAACCCCGGCCAAACCCTGCGCCTCAAGCGCCGCAAGATTCGCGGCATTCCCTCGTACTCGATGGTGTGCTCGGAGAAGGAGTTGGGCATCTCAGACGAGCACGAGGGCATCATCGTGCTGGACCCCGACGCGCCCACAGGCACGCCTCTGGCCGACTACATGGGCGACGCGGTGCTGGACATCGCCATCACGCCCAACATGGCCCGCGCGCTGGGCATCATCGGCGTGGCGCGTGAAGTGGCCGCGGCCTTGAACCTGCCCCTGCGCCTGCCCGACACCGCGGTGGTCATGGAAGGGCCACCCATCGCGGGGCGCGCCGCGGTGCGCATCACCGACCCCGAGGCCAACCCCCGCTTCGCGGTGGGGCTCATCGAGGATGTGACCTTGGGGCCCAGCCCTTATGAGATTCAGCGGCGCCTGAAACTGGCCGGGATGCGCCCCATCAACAACATCGTGGACGCGACCAACTATGTCATGCTCGAATGGGGCGAGCCGCTGCACGCGTTCGATTACGACATCCTGGTGCAGCGGGCCGACGGCCAGCCCCCCACCATCATCACCCGCCGCGCCCAACCCGGCGAGCGCCTGACCACCCTGGACGGCGAGACGCGCGACCTGCCGCCTTATGCCGTGCTGGTCACCGACACCGCGGGGCCGCTGTCCATCGCGGGCGTGATGGGCGGCGCGGAGAGCGAGGTGCGCGCCACCACCCGGCGGGTGCTGCTCGAAGCCGCGGTGTGGGACCCCATCACCATCCGCCGGGTGAGCAAGGCCCTCAAACTCACCACCGAGGCCGCGTATCGCTATCAGCGGGGCGTGCACCCCGCGCTGGTGATGCCCGCGCTGCAGCGCGCGCTGGACCTCATGCGCCGGTGGGCCGGGGGCGTGGTGGCCCAGGGCGTGGTGGATGTGTATCCCCGGCCGGCGCGCGACACGGTCAACCGCATCCACCCGCGCGACCTGAGCCGCCTGCTGGGCCTCGACTTGCCCGCGGCCACCATCGCCGACTTGCTCCGCCGGCTGGACTTCCGCGTGCGCCCCCTGGACGACGGCCGCCTGGAGGTGACCACTCCGCCGCATCGCCTGGACATCGGCGAAGGGGTGGTGGGCCTTGCGGACCTGGCCGAAGAGGTGGCCCGCCTTTACGGCTACGACCGCATCCCGGCCACCCGCCTGGCCGACGAATTGCCCCCTTACATCGGCCTGGATCGCCCTCAGCGCGAGGCCGCCATCAAGGACGCGCTGGTGAACCTGGGCCTGCAAGAGGTCGTCACCTACCGCCTGACCGCGCCCGAGCGCGAGGCCCGGGCCACGGTGAGCGGTCAGCCCCGACCCGACGACGCGTACGTGCGCCTGGTGAACCCCATCGCGCACGACCGGCGGGTGCTGCGGCAAAGCCTGTTGCCCAACCTGCTGGAGGTGGCCGAGCGCAACGCGCGCTTCGTCCGCCGACAGGCCCTGTTCGAGATGGGGCCCGTGTTCCTGCCGCGCGCGGAGGGCCTGTTGCCCGATGAACCCCAACGCCTGGCCTTGCTGCTCACGGGCCCGCGGGAAGAGCCCTTTTGGGCCGGCGCCGCGGCCGACGACATGGACTTCTTCGACCTCAAGGGCGTGCTCGAGACCTTGGCGCGGGTGTTGCACCTGCCCGAGCCGCTGCGCTTCGAGCCGGGGGAGCATCCCAGCCTGCATCCGGGCAAAACCGCGCGGGTGTGGTTGGGTGCGGCGGAATGGGGCTTTGTGGGCGAACTGCACCCGGAGGTCAAGGCCCGCTACGACTTCGGCCCCGCGGCGGTGCTGGTGGCCGAATTGGACGCCTGCGCGCTGCGGGATGCCCTGCCCGACCGCTACGCGTTGCAGCCCGTACCGCAGTTCCCGCCCGTCATCGAAGACCTGGCCTTTGTGGTGGACGAAGCCGTGCCCGCCGCGGAGGTCGAGGCGGCCATTCGGGCCGGGGGCGGCGCGTATGTGCGCTCGGTGGTGCTGTTCGATGTGTATCGGGGGCCGTCGCTGCCCGCGGGCAAGAAGAGCCTGGCCTATCGCCTGGCCTATCAGGCCCCCGACCGCACCCTGTCGGACAAAGACGCGGCCCGCATTCGCAAGAAAATCGTCAAGCGGGTGGCCAGGGCCGTGGGCGGCACTTTGCGCGGTTGAGCGGCGATGCGGGGGCGGCTCGGTTCAGGGCCGCCCCTGGTCGTTGTCGTCGCGCGGCGCGACCACGGCCAGCACTTGTTCCCGTTCGACCGTATCGCCGGCGCGCACCGTCAGGGTTTGCACCACGCCGTCGAAGGGCGCCTGGATGCGCAGTTCCATCTTCATGGCCTCCAGCAGCAACAAAGTCTGGCCGGCGGCCACGGCCTGACCGACTTCCACCTGCACCGCGCGCACCTGCGCGGGCATGGGCGCGCGCAGGGTGCCATCGCCGCCGGGGGCTTCACGGCCCTGGCCCCGGGCCCGGGGGCCGCGCTCGGCCTGCCAGGTGTGGCCGCGATGGGTCACCCAGCCCCGGGTGCCCAGCCATTGGGCGTCCACCACCACCTGCTGACCGTCCAGGTCGAGATACCAGCGCGCGCCTTCGCGATGCAGCACGCGCACGGTGTGGGTGGTGTCGCCTACTCGCAAACGCCACAAGCCCTGGGCCTCGTCCAGGGGTTCCAGGTGCACTTCGTGGGCGGTGGAGCCAAGGCGGTAGACCGGCATGGCGGGTTCCTCCTGTGGGGGCTAAGGGTGAGACGGGGGCCGCGCCACCTGCGCGGTGCGCAGGCGGTTGAAGGCCGCGGCCCACTCGAAGGCCCGAAATTCGGCCAGGTCGCCCGGCGGGTAGGGCGTGGGGGCCAGCACTTCCAGACCGTGAGCGGTGATGTCGTCCAGCAGGCGCGCGGCCACTTCGGCCAGGCTGCGTCGTCCGTCGAAGTAGCGCGCCTGCGCGTAGACCAGGGCCCGACCGATGGCGCGCGTCTGGGCCGGGTCCACCAGTTGGGTGACCGCGCGCAGGTCCACGGTGTGGCGGCCCAGGCGCAGGGTGTCGGCGGTGGGGGCCTTGACCACCGCGGCTTTGCGGCCCTGCGCGGCCTGCACGCTGCCCGGCAGGGGCGCCCGCCGCGGGGTGGGCAGCGCACCGTGCGCCTCGCGCACGCGCCCCGTGGGGAACTGCGCGGCCACGGCCCGCGCGGCCGCGGTCGCGTCCCGGGGGTGGTAGGCGTCCATCCAGATGACCGTGTCGGCCTCGTCCAGATAGTCGCCGCTGCCGCCGATGACCAGCACCGTCGAAACGCCGTGTTGGGTGTACAGTTCGCGCACCCGGTCAATGAACGGCGTGATGGGCTCTTTGTCCTTGCGTACCAGGGCCTGCATCCGGCGGTCGCGAATCATGAAGTTGGTAGCCGCGGTGTCTTCGTCAATGAGCAACACCCGCGCGCCCAACTCCAGGGCCTCCATGATGGCCGCGGCCTGCGAGGTGGAACCCGAGGCGTTGGTGGTGTGGAAGAAATCGGTGGGCCGGCCGTCGGGCAGGTCGCGAATGAAGCCCGAAATGTCCACGCCGGTCACCGCGCGGCCGTCTTCGGCGCGGATTTTCACCGTAGCCGGGTGGCTCACCACCCGCTCGCGGCCGTCGCCGGGCTTGTGGTTGTAGATGCCGTATTCCAAAGCCCGCAGCAGGGTGGACTTGCCGTGAAAGCCCCCGCCTACCACCAAGGTCACGCCCTGGGGGATGGCCAGCCCGGCCACACGGCCCGCGTGGGGCAAGGTGACCTCGGCCCGCAGGCTGGGCGGCACGGTCAACGGCACCCCGTCGGGCAAGGGGCGGTCGTCCACCCCCGAGCGGCGGGGCAGCAGGCTGCCCTCGGCCAGAAACGCCACCCAGCCGCGCGGCTCCAGCATGGCCCGCAGGGCTTCCGCATCTTCGGCCGCGAACGCGTAGGCCTGGGCCTGGGCGGGGTCCACCGCGGCGTAGAACAGGCTGGCCGCGACCACCTGCGGCAGGTCTTCCAGCAGCAGCGCGGCGGCTTCGCGACCCAGAATACGCCGCCCGGCCGCGGGCAGGCCCACGGTGAAGCGGGCTTCCACGGCCTGGGGGGTGACGCGCAGCGCGGTGCGGCGCAGCATCTGCTGCCCCACGGCCGCGATGCGAATGTGGCCGCTGTGGCCGGTGCCGCGCGGGCGACTGAAACGCCGCGCGGCCGCGGCGAAGCGTTCCGCCAGATAATGGGCCAGGCCCACCTGCCGCGCGGGGTGTGCGGTCAAAAGGCGCGGAAACGCAGCCTGCGCCTGGGGTATAATCACGCGCGCCGCGGTCGGCGCGGCAAACGGGTCGCCTTGAATGTGGTCCAGATAGAGGGTGAAGCGGGGGAAGGCATACGCGCCCCGTAAGGACTTGTAGGCCTTGTATCCCCGCCCATCCAGGGCCAGCACACGCCGACGGAGTGTGTCATGTCCGAGCATGGCGTTAAGCATACCACGGACTGGGTGGTGGGCCCGGTAGTGGGCCATGTGACCCCCGAGACGGTGCGCCTGTGGGTGCGCGGGCGGGCCGCGGGGCCCGTGTTTGCCTGGGTGGGTCGCGAGCCCGACCTGCGCGATGCCCGGCTGGCGGCCGCGGGGCAGACCTGGCCGGAGGCCGGTTTCGCGGCCGTGGTGGATGTAACCGGCCTGGAGCCCGACACCCGCTATTTCTACACCCTGACCGCGGCCGAAACCCCGCCCGCAGGGCCGGGGCCGTATCCGTCGTTTCAAACCGCGCCGCCTGCGGACGCGGCCGGCCCCCTCACTTTCGTGTTCGGCTCGTGTTTCGTGCCGGGGAACCCCTACGGCGAGGCCACGGTGCAGCGGCTGCTGCACCTGCTCACCGCCGCCGACGCCCCGCGCTTCGGCCTGCTGCTGGGCGACCAGATTTACCCCGACGCGGCGTCGGAGAACGGCCTGGGACGCATTGCCCTCACGGTGGACGATTATCGCGAGGCGTATCGCCTGGCCTGGGCCGAGACCGCCTGGCGCGAGGCGCTGGCCCGCCTGCCCTGGTACATGATTTGGGACGACCACGAGGTGGACAACGATTGGTTTTGGACCAGCCCCGACCGGGTCGAAGCCCAGACCTCGTGGTACACCCGCCTGCTGCGTCGGTTGACCGGCCAGCCCCGGGAGACCTGGGTGAACATTTCCCGGCGGCGGCTGCACGCCGCGGTGCAGACCTTTTGGGAGCACCAGATGATGCACGGTGCGCCCTTGCGCCTGCCGCCCGAAGGTGTGGAGGCCCAGCGGCCGCTCATCCTCACCAGCGACCGGGGGCACTTCGGCTATACCTTTACCTACGGCCCCGCGGCCTTCTATGTGCTCGATTTGCACTCGCACCGCTATATGGGGGCCTATGGTCGGGCCATGATGAACGCGGAACAGTGGGCCGACCTGGAGCACTGGCTGCTGGATGTGCGCGACCGCTACCCCATCAAGTTCCTGGTCTCGTCGGTGTCGGTGTTCTTCCAGCAGCGCCTGCCCATGGGCGGCGGCCGGTGGGATGACTTCCCCGACGAACGGCGGCGCCTGGTGCATCTGCTCAACGCGCATCAGGTGGAGGGCCTGTTCATCCTCACCGGCGACTTGCATGTGGCCCATGTGGTGGAAGCCCGGCTGGAGGGCACCGAGCGGCCTTTCGACGCGTGGGAGTTTTCGGTGAGCCCGTGGGGGCAGCACGTGTTCCGCTGGGGGCGGCTGCTGGGCAAGCCGGCCCGTTTTCCCGGCGTGCGGACCGCGCGCTGGTTGGGCACCTGGGCCGTGCCGAATTTCGGCTGGGTGCGCTACGGCACCGAGCCGCGGCCGTGGCTGCTGTTCCGCCTGGAGACGCCCACCGGCCCGCGGCTGACCGTGCGGCTGGAGCACGACCCCGCGCGCGGCTGGCAGCGCGTGGCGTCGGAGCCGGGCGCATGACGCGCGTGGTGCGGGTGGACCCCGAGCACCCCGACCCCGCGCGGCTGGCCGAGGCCGGGGCCGTGCTACGGGACGGCGGGCTGGTGGCCTTCCCTACCGAGACGGTGTACGGCCTGGGGGCCAACGCGCTGGACCCCGCGGCCGTGGCGCGCATCTTTGCGGCCAAGGGCCGCCCGGCCCACGACCCCCTCATCGTGCACATCGCCGCGGTGGACGAGGCCGCCCGGGTGGCGGCCGCGGTGCCCGAGCGGGCCCGGGCGTTGTGGGCGCGCTTCGCGCCGGGCCCGCTGACGCTGATTTTGCCCAAACACCCCGCGGTGCCCGCCGCGGTGACCGCAGGCAAACCCACCGTCGCGGTGCGCATCCCCGCGCATCCGGTGGCGCTGGGGCTCATTCGGGCCGCGGGGGTGCCCATTGCCGCGCCCAGCGCCAATAAGTTCGGGCACACCAGCCCCACCACCGCGCAGCATGTGTTGGACGACCTGGGCGCGGCCGTGGACTGGATTTTGGACGCCGGGCCCACGCCGGTGGGGGTCGAGTCCACCATCGTGGATGTGACCGTGGATCCGCCCGCGTTGCTGCGGCCGGGCGGCGTGCCCCGCGAGGCCCTGGAGGACGCGCTGGGCGGCCCGGTGGTGTGGCGGGGGGATGCCGCCGCGGCCGGGGAGGTGCGCGCGCCGGGCATGTTGCCCCGGCACTACGCGCCCCGGGTGCCGTTGTGGCTGTTCGAGGGCCCGCGGGCCTGGGCGCGCGAAGCCCTGTGGCAGACCGCGGCCCAGTTGGCCCGGGGGCAAGGCCAGCGGGTGGGCGCGCTGGTGCCTCACGCGGACGCGGCGCGCCTGCGGCCGCTGGGCGTGGTGGTGGCCGACCTGGGCCCCGAGCACGACCCCGCGGGCATGGCCCGGCGTTTGTTCGCGGGCCTGCGTGACCTGGAGGCCGCGGGGGTGGAGGTCATTCTGGCGCGCACCGTGGCCGAGCAGGATGTGGGCCTGGCCATCGCGGACCGGCTGCGGCGGGCCGCGGCGCACATCGTGCGTCCCGCGTCGCGCGCGGCCGCGTCCTGAAACGCCCCGCCTCCGGCCTCAGGGACCGGAGGCGGGGTACATGCCGGCCCGGGATTAGACTTTGGGTACTTCCTTGAGGGCTTCGGCAATGGCCTCTTCGGGATAGTAGTAGTCTTCCAGTTGCCCTTTGAGATACGCGTCGTACGCGGCCAGGTCGAAGTGGCCGTGCCCCGAGAGGTTGAACAGAATCACCCGCTCCTCGCCGGCCCGCTTGGCCGCCAGGGCTTCGTCAATGGCCACCCGCACCGCGTGCGCGGATTCGGGCGCGGGCACGATGCCCTCGTGACGGGCGAAGAGCACCGCGGCCTCGAAGGTGGGCACCTGCGGCACGGCCACCGGATGGATGTAGCCGGCCTTGACCAGCGCGCTCACCGTGGGCGCCATGCCGTGATAGCGCAGCCCGCCCGCGTGGATGGGCGGCGGCATGAAGGTGTGGCCCAGGGTGTGCATCATCACGATGGGCGCCATGCGGGCCGTGTCGCCGTAGTCGTAAGTGTAGCGGCCCCGGGTCAGCGTGGGCGCCGCGGTGGGCTCCACGGCCAAGAAGCGGGTCTGCTTGCCCTCGGTCAGGGTGTAATAGAGGAAGGGATAGGCCAGGCCCGCGAAGTTGGAGCCGCCGCCCACCGCGCCGATGATGACATCGGGGTATTCCCCGGCCATGTCCATTTGCTTCAGGGCTTCGAGGCCGATGACCGTCTGGTGCAGCAGCACATGGTTGAGCACCGAGCCCAGGCTGTACTTCTTGGTGCCGCCCGAGGTGGCCGCGGCTTCCACGGCTTCGGAGATGGCGATGCCCAAGGAGCCGGGGTTGTCGGGGTCTTCGGCCAAAATCTTGCGGCCGAATTCGGTGCGGTCCGTGGGGCTGGCGAACACCTGCGCGCCGAAAATCTCCATCAAGATGCGGCGGTAGGGCTTCTGGTTGTACGAGACCTTGACCATGTAGACTTCCAGGGGCAGGTCGAAGAAGTTGGCCGCTAAGGCCAGCGCGGACCCCCACTGCCCCGCGCCCGTCTCGGTGGTCAGGGCCTTGGTGCCTTCTTTCTTGTTGTAGTAGGCCTGGGCCACCGCGGTGTTGGGCTTGTGGCTGCCCGAAGGCGACACCCCCTCGTACTTGTAGTAGATGTGGGCCGGCGTGTCCAGGGCCTGCTCCAGGCGGCGGGCCCGGATGAGGGGCGTGGGCCGCCAAAGCCGGTAGATGTCGCGCACCGGCTCGGGGATGTCAATGTAGCGGTCGGTGCTCACCTCTTGCAGGATGAGTTCCATCGGGAACAGCACCCGCAAGAAGTCGGGGGTCACCGGCTCTTTGGTGACCGGGTGCAACGGCGGGGGCAATTCGACGGGGAAATCGGCCAGGATGTTGTACCACTGCTTGGGGATATCGGACTCGTGGAGTAGAAAACGGAACTGGTCGGACATCATCGCCTCCTGCGAGTGTGGGATTGCCGTGAACGGCCGGCGACTATGGGAGGGCGAGGGCTTTTAACGCAAAAGCGCCCGCCCCGCAACGGGGACGAGCGCATGGCCCGCGGTGCCACCCCGGTTAGGCCGGGCTTTAACCAAAAAGCCCCGCCGGTGAGACGACGGGGAAGGCAAAGCCAGCCTCACTCTGCCGGGTACGGTGTGCGACGCCCCATCGCGTGGGCACACGATACCCGGGGCCCGCTAACGGGGGCCAGCCGGCGCAGACTACTGGGGAAGCCCGTTCGTCCTGCGGCTCCGAGGCCCATTCGGCATTGGCGTGCGTACCGGGCTCGCACCTGCCCCCGGCTCTCTGGAACGCCGTTTCAATGCCTACTCGCCCTCTTCAACGCCTTTGGCCTGTGCACTTGTGCAAGTTGCGGCGCATTGTACCCAAAGGTCGCGGCCTTGTCAAGGTTCGCGGCGGGCGGCGGGCGGTGGTGCGCGAGGCGCGAAGCGCGCCCTTTTGCCCGCCTTGCCGCCCACGCCCCTTTGCCCTATACTGGGGATAAACACGCCATACCCGAGGAGGGGTTATGCCGCCGCTTCAGCCGCACACCCTGCTCAAGTTCCTCGCCGCGCTGCTCAAGCACCAGGCCAAAGCCTGGCTGGGCGAAAGCGCCGCGGGCCTGCTGGCCGACGCGCTGGTGGACGAAGAACTGCAAGCCCGCCTGGATGCCTGGCTGCAGGGCGAAGCCACCCAAAAGCGCCTGCTGGAGGCCGCGGAGCAGGCCCGCGTCTGGCTGCAGAACCCGGCCAACTGCCCCGACGAGGACCTGCGCCGACTCTTCCACAGCCTGGACTTCGGCACGCTGCCCGCGGTGCAGCAGGCCCTGCGCGACCTGCCCCAGGCCATGGACGCGGCCGCGCTGACCGCGGCCCTGCAGGCCGACTTCGCCCGCACCCTGCCCCACCTGCCGCGGGAAAAGCAGGCCGCGGGCGCCCGCCTGGTGACCGAGGCCCTGCTGCGCGCGGTGAGCACCCTGCGCGACTTCGCCCTGCCCGTGGTGGCCCAGACCACGCTGACCATCCTGGCCGAGCAGCGCGCCGGGTTCGCCGCGGTGCAGCGCAAACTGGACGCCATCCTGGCGGCCCTGGACGCGCACCCCGAGGCCGCGGACCTGGCGACGCTGGCCGAGGCCGTCCGCGCCGGGCAGATTATCGTCCACGGCGATGTGCAGCACAGCGTGCTGCTGATTGGCGCGCACAACACCGTGACCCTGGACGCCCGGCAGGCGCAGGCCCTGCAGCCGCGCCTCACCCTGCCCGGCGCGCTGCCCCCCGGCTCGCGGCTGCCCCTGCCGCGCAACGCGTTGTTCACGGGGCGCGAGTCCGACCTCCAAGACCTCCGAAGTCTCCAAGACTTCGGAGGTCTGGGCGGAACCCCCGCCATCGCCATCACCGGCATCGGCGGCGTGGGCAAGACCCAACTGGCCGTGGAGTTCGCCTATCGCTACGGCTACCGCTTCCGGGGTGTGCACTGGCTCGACCTGCGCGACCCCGCGCTGTTCGTCGAGCAGGTGGCCGCCTGCGGCCAGGCCATGGGCCTGCCCCGCGCCCCCGACGAGGACCTGGCCGCCTATGTCCGCCGCGTGCTGGACGCCTGGAAGGCCGACGGCCCGCGGCTGCTCATCTTGGACAACCTGGAAGACCCGGCCGCGGCCCGCGCCATCCTGCGCCGCCTGCAGCACCCCCACCTGCACCTGCTGGTCACCGCGCGGCGCACCCGCTGGCCCGCGGACCTGGGCCTGCGGCCCTTGCGCCTGGGGGTCTTCACCCCCGACGAGGCCCGCGCGTTCCTGCGCCGCGTGCTGCCGCCCGCGCGCGCCACGGACGAGGACCTGGACGCCCTGGCCGCGCGGCTGGGCTACCTGCCCCTGGCCCTGGAACTGGCCGCCCGCTACCTGGCCGCCATCGCGACCCTCCGGGTGGCCGCCTATCTGCAGCGGCTGGAAGACGCCTTCGCCCACCCCTCCATGCAGGGCTGGCGGCCCGAAGAGGGCAACCCCACGGACCACGACCTGAGCCTGCAGGCCACCTTCCAACTCTCCTGGGAGCGCCTGACCAACCCCGCCGCCCGCCGTCTGTTCCGCGCCTGCGGCTACTTAGCGCCCAACACGCCCATCCCCATGTCCATTTTGCGCCTGGTGGTGCCCGAGGACGAAGCCCTGGGCCGGGCCCTGGACGACCTGCGCAACCTGGGCCTGCTCACCCTGCCGGTGGACCGCGGCGGGGACGGCCCCACCGTGCACCCCCTGCTGGCCGAGTTCGCCCGCCGGCTGCCGCCCCCGCAGGCCGAAGAC
>WGAK01000153.1 GCA_015494815.1 Anaerolineales bacterium
GCGGCGGTGAAGCCCTGGACATGCTGCAGGCCATGAACACGGGCCACGAGGGCTCGATGACCACGCTGCACTCCAACAGCCCGCGCGATACCCTGGCCCGCCTGGAGACCATGGTGCTCATGGCCGGCATGGAGTTGCCCACCCGCGCCATTCGGGAGCAAATTGCCTCGGCCGTGGACCTGATTGTGTATCAGAGCCGCATGCGCGACGGTTCGCGTAAAGTCGTGGCCATCAGCGAAATCGCGGGCATGGAGGGCGATGTCATCAGCATGACCGACCTGTTCGTGTTCGAGCACGGCGGGTATCGGGAAGGCAAAGTGCACGGTCGTTTGCGGCCCACGGGGCTGCGGCCGAAGTTCATGGACAAGATTCGGGCCGCGGGCATTTACCTGCCGCCGCGTATCTTTGCGCCGACGCAGCCGCGCGCGTGAGGCCCGGGAGGGCGTATGGCTTTGAATCCCACGCTGATTTTGGTGGGCGGCATTGGCTTAGCGTTGCTGTTGCTGATTGTAGGTCTGGCCATCACCTTGATGGGTGGCGGTTCGGCCTCGGGCCTGGAAGACCGCCTGGAGGAGTTCGTCGCGCCGGAGTATGAGGCCGAGATGCGCGAAGTCCGCCAGGCAGGCGCGGAATGGTGGCGGCAACTCAACAAGCGGGCCGAGCGCACCTCGTGGTGGGACCGCCTGCGGCGGGAGATGGTGCGGGCCGGGCTGCGCATCACACCGACCGAGTACATCGCGTTTCGCATTCTGGCCCTCATCGGCGGCGTGGCCATCGTGGGCTATGTCTTTGGCCACGGCCAGTGGTTCTTCATCCTGGGCGGCGCGGTCGCGGGTTGGTTCGCGCCCCACTTCTTCATCCGTTGGCGCCAGCGCCAACGCTTGAATCGCTTCGAAAGCCAGATGGTGGACACCCTCAACCTGCTGACCAACGGCTTGCGGGCCGGCTTCTCGGTGCTGCAGGCCATCGAGTCGGTGGCTTCCGAGATGCCGCCGCCCACCTCGGAGGAGTTCCGCCGGGTCGTGCAGGAAGTGCAAATCGGCCTGAGCCTGGAAGAAGCCTTGCAGCACCTGCTGGAGCGGGTGCCCAGCGAGGACATGGAGTTCGTGGTGACGGCCATGAAAATTCAGCGCGAAGTGGGCGGCTCGCTGGCCGAAATTCTGGACACCATCTCGTTCACCATTCGCGAGCGCATTCGCATCAAGGGCGAGATTCGCACCCTCACCGCGCAAGCCCGCATTTCGGGCGCGGTGCTGGCCCTGGCGCCTATCTTCCTGTTTCTGGTCATCAACGCCATTGCCCCCGATTACACGGGCGAGTTTTTCACCAACGGCCTGTGCGGCTATGGCATGTTGGGGTGCGGCCTGGTGCTCATCGGCACCGGCTACATCGCGATGATGAAAGTTGCGGATATCGAGGTATAACCTATGGCCGGGGTCATCTTAGGACTGTTGCTGTTGGCTTTGGTCGTCGGCGCGGTGCTGCTGGTGCGGCTGGCCGGCCGGACCCAAAGTGGGCAAGACCCTCTCGAAGAGCGGCTGCACGAATTCGTCGCCGCGGGCGGGCAAGTGCGCTCCATTGACGAATTCGAGATGCAGCAATCCTTCACCGAGCGGGTGCTCATCCCCCTGGGGCGGCAGTTGGGTGAATTCCTCAGTCGGCTGACGCCCCAAAAGGCGCTGCTCAGCACCGAGCGCGACCTGGTGCGGGCGGGCATGCGGGGGAAGATGGACCCGGCCATGCTGCTCAGCATCCGCTTCGTCATGGCCATCATCTTCCTGGGGCTGGGGCTTTTCCTGGGCCTGCGGGCCGCGTCGCCGACCTTTCGGCGTTTGAGCCTGGTGATGGCCGTGGGCTTCGCGTTGCTGGGCTATTACCTGCCCGTGCTGTGGATTCGCAGCCGCATCCAGCGCCGCCAAAAGGTCATCCAAAAGGCCCTGCCCGATGTGTTGGACCTGATTAGCATTTGCGTCTCCGCGGGGTTGGGCTTCGACGGCGCGTTGCAGCAAGTGGTGGAGAAGTGGACCAACGAGGTGTCGGTGGAATTCGGCCGGGTGCTGCGGGAGATGCAGTTGGGCAAAACCCGGCGGGAAGCCCTGCGCGACCTGGCCGAGCGGGTGGACCTGCCCGAACTGACCAGTTTCGTGGCCGCGGTGATTCAGGCCGAACAACTGGGCGTGGGCCTGACCAAAGTGCTGCGCATCCAGGCCGAGGGCATGCGCCTCAAGCGCCGTCAGCGCGCCGAAGAAGAGGCGCGCAAAGCGCCCATCAAGATGCTCTTCCCCCTGGCGTTCTTGATTATGCCGGCGTTGTTCATCGTGTTGTTGGGCCCGGCTGTGTTCATCCTCATCCAGTCGGCTCTGGGCGATATTCTGTTTGGCGGTTGATATGCCCGCGTGGGCTTATTATCCGTATCACGCCTTTTGGCAGGTCGTTGACATCCTGTTTCCACCGCGCTGCGTGGAATGTGGTCAAAGGGGGGCCCGCTGGTGCGCGGCCTGCCAGAACCGAGCCCCGCGTCTGGAAGACGGTCCCCGCTGCACCCGATGCGGATATCCCCTGTCGGCCGCGGGCGCTGCATGCCCGGCTTGCGCGCAAGGCCCATCGCGCTGGGCTTTCGACGATGCCCGCGCCTGGGCCTGGTATCGCGGGGGCATGGCGCGGGTGCTGCGCGCGCTCAAATACCGCCGCCGCCTGGGGTTGGGGGAAACCCTGGCTCGGGCCCTGGCGCCCTGGGCCCGGTCATTGCCCTGGCCGCGCGGTTGCCTGGTGCCCGTGCCCCTGGCGCCGGCCCGACGCCGGGCTCGGGGGTACAACCAGGTGGCCCTGGTGGCCCGCCCCCTGGCCTGGCTGCTGGACATGCCCTATTGCCCGCACGCCCTGCAACGCCGCGACCGGCCTTCGCAGGTCGGCCTGACCTGGGAGCAACGCTGGCGCAATGTGCGCGATGCCTTCGTGGTCGTCCCGCAGCGGTTGCGCGGCTCGGTGGTGTGGCTGGCCGACGATGTGATGACCACCGGAGCCACGCTGCACGCGGCCGCGCGGGCCCTCAAAGCCGCGGGCGTGCGCCGGGTGTACGCGCTGACCTGGGCGCGTGTGCCGCGCCGCCATCCGC
>WGAK01000154.1 GCA_015494815.1 Anaerolineales bacterium
GTACAAATCTGGCAGGCCATCTTCGGCCCAATACTGCAAAGCCCTACGCCGGGCTTGTTGCAACCAATCGCTCACGACACACCTCCAAACTGGTTTGCGTTGTAGACTAATCTGAAAGATACACCAAAGGCGACCGTTTGTCAAGGGCTACAGCGGACAGACATCAGCCATCAGGGGCAAGCGTGCGCGCCCTCCGGGGAACACAGGGCCGCAAAGTAGGTTATACTTAGGGCGACCCTCAAGCCGGAGCAAAGGCATGAGCCAGCCGCCATCCACCAATGTCCAGAAAGAGCGCGCCTTCCAGGCCGCGATGGACGCGGGCCACACCGCGGCGTGGAACCTGGAATGGGAGAAAGCCGCTCAGGCTTACGCGCGAGCGGTATCCTTGAAGCCGCGCGACTATTGGGCCCTCGTCAATCTGGGTCTGGCATTGTTCTCCCTGGGTCAGTTGCGTGAGGCCGCGGAGGTGTATCACAAGGCCGCGCAGGTGGCCCCCGACGAACCCGCGCCCTGGGAGAAGTTGGCCCAAATCTTCGAGCGCCTGGGCAACGAAAAAGCCGCGGTCGAAGCCGCGATGGCGGCGGCCAAGCGTTACGCCCGCAGCGATCAAATCGAAAAGGCCATCGCCGCATGGGAGCAGGCCGCCCGGCTGGCCCCTTCGTACCTGGAGCCTCACTACTACGCCGCGCTGGCCTACCAGAAGTTGGGGCGCAAATACGAGGCCGTGCCCCACTTCCTCTACGCCATTGCCCTGTTGCAGCGGGTCGGCCGCCAGTCCGAGGCCATGCGTCTGGCCCAACGGGCCATGCAGTTCGCGCCGCAGCACCCCGAAGTGCGCCGCGCGCTGCAACTGCTCAGCCGCAACAAACCCGTCCCCCTGCCGCACTGGACGCCCCCCGAGGCGCCGCAGCCCACCACCGGCCCCCTGGCCTCGAAAAACCTGCAGCAGGCCCTGCCCGCTCCCGAAGGCCAGGCGGCTGAACCCGCCGAAAGCGACGAAACCCCGCCCCAATCGGTGGAGGAAGAAGCCTTTCAGGCCGCGCTGGCGGTCATGGCCGAACTGCTGTTCATGCAGGCCGAAGAGGATGAAGGCGACACGCGCGAAACGCCCCGCACCCGCCTGCTGCGCATCACCCAGGCGCGTGAAGCCTACCGCAACCTGGCCGCAGCCCAACGGGACAAGGTGGTGCTGCTGCTGACCAAGGCCTTCGAGTTGCAATCTCAGGGCAAATGGCGCCAGGCCGCGGCCGAACTGGAGCGGGCGCAGAAGGCCGGCCTGCAGCACGCGGCCCTGGCCTACGCGTTGGGCGTGTTCTACCTGCGCGCCGGCGAGCCCAAGCGGGCGTTCAACGCTTTGCAAAAAGCCCTCAATCACCCCCAGTTCGCCCTGGCCGCGCGCTGGTTGCGCGCCCGGCTGCTGTTTGAGATGAATCGCGTGCGCGGCGCGGCCCTGGAAGCCTTGGAGGCCCTCTATTGGGCCGACTGGCTCACGGCCTCGACCCAACAGCGGGCCGCGCTGGATTCGTACTACGAGGTCCTGCGCACCGACCTGGAACGGAACAAGCCCTCGCCCGAGCGGGCCGAGAAAATCTACCGCAGCGTGGCCCAATTGCTGGAGCGCCCCGATTGGCGGGAGCGCATTGCCGCGTTGCGCAGCCAGTCGGCCGAGGAGCAAGGCTCCGAAATCTGGCGCACCGGCGCGGAGAGCACCATCGTCCCTCTGGCCGAGTTCATTCTCCAGGTGCAAAACCCCGATTTGCTGGAACGCATGCAGCGCATTCGCGCCTACATGCAAAAGCACCTGTACGACGCGGCTATGGAAGAAGCCCACTTCGCGCTCTTCGACGCGCCCACCTTCCTGCCGCTGCACATCCTCATCGGCGACATCTTGTGGTATCAAAGCCTGCTGGAGCAGGCAGCGCAAAAGTTCCTGGTGCTGGCCCGCGCCTATCAGGTGCGCGGGGAAGGGCTCAAGGCCGCCCAGATGCTGCGTCGGGTGCTGGAGATTAACCCGCTGCACACCCAGGCCCACAACCTGCTCATCCACTTGCTCATGGAGCAGGGCAACCACCACGAAGTGGCCGAGGCGTATCGCAAACTGGGCGAGGTGCACTACGAACTGGCCAACCTGGAGGAAGCCTCCCAGGCCCTGGCCAAAGCGGTGGAATGGGGCCAGCGGGCCGGCTGGTCGCCGGAGGAGCAGGCCCAGGTGCTCAAGATTCAGGCTGCCATCGCAGAGCAACGCTTCGATTGGGAGCAGGCCCGCGCCATCTATCAGACCTGGACCGAACGCGTGCCCGACGACGCGGCCGCGTGGGAAGGGCTGTTGGATTTGGAATTGCGGCTGGGCGACGACGAGCGCATGGTGCGCGCCCTGGACCGCCTGTTTCGGCATTTCCGCGCCCAGCCCAAGGGCATGGACACGGCCGTGGAGATTTTGGAGCACCTCATTCAACGCTACCCCAAGCACATGGACCTGCGGCTGTATCTGGCCCGCATGTACGCGTTCGCGGGGCGGCAGCAAAAGGCCCTGGAAGAATACGACCACCTTATCGAGGATTACATGGAGGCGGGCAACACGGTGGCCGCGCGCAAAGCCCTGCAATCGGCCCTGGCCCTGAGCCCGCCCCCGGCCAAGGCCCAGGTCTATCAGCAGTTGTTGCAGCAATTGCGCGGCTGAGGCCCGGCTGCGCCAACCGGGTACGGCGCGCGGCCGCGCGTTTCCCATCCCCTTTTAACCCCCGTGTGCTATACCCTTCTCCGCATCTCGCCCGCGGAGGAATGCTGCATGGCTGCGCACACGGCCCGTCGTTTTCCCAGGCACATTGCCCTGCCCCAAGACCACGGGGCCTGGTTCCTCTTCCTCAGCCCGCTGCTCATCGGCCTGGTGCTGGGCGGGCGCTGGAACACAAACACCGCGCTGTTCGTGCTGGCCGCGCTGGGCGCGTTCCTGGCCCGCCAACCGGCCAGCATCCTGGTCAAGGCCCTGTCCGGGCGCCGCCCCCGCCGGGATGCGCGACCGGCCCTGCGCTACCTGCTGGCCTACGCGGGCCTGACCGCGCTGGGGCTGGGGGGATTGCTGGCGCGCGGGCAATGGTACATCTTGCATCTGGCCGTGCCGGGCCTGCTGGTCTTCGCCTGGCACTTGTGGCTGCTGGCCCGCCGCCGCGAGCGCCGTCAACTGGGGGTGGAACTGATCGGCGTGGGCGTGCTGGCCTTGAGCGCGCCGGCGGCCATCTGGGTGGCTCAGGGGCGCTATCGGCCTCACGACTGGTGGCTGTGGTTCCTGCTCTGGTTTGAAGCAGCCACGGCCATCGTCTACGCCTACCTGCGCCTGGAGCAACGGGGGTGGGCCGCGGTGCCGCGGCTGCAGGTCCGCCTGCGGGCCGGCGCCCGCGCGCTGGCCTACGCCACCTTCAACCTGCTGGCCGTGTACGCGCTGGGCCGCGCGGGGGTCATCCCCACCGCGCTCACCCTGGCCTTTGCCCTGCAGTGGGCCGAGGTGGTGTGGGGCACCTGGCACCCGGCGGTCAAACGCCGGCCCGCGTACATCGGCCTGCGCCAGGGCCTGGTCACCACCCTGTTCACCCTGCTCTTCATCTGGGGGTGGGCCGCGGGGTGAGCCCGCCCTGGTACAATTCCCCCTGATGGACGCGAAAGACCTGGAGACCCTGGAATTCCCCAAAGTGCGGGAACGGCTGGCCGCCTTCGCCACCTTCGAGGCCGGCCGCGCGCTGGCATTGCACCTGCAGCCCACGGCCGACCTGGACACCGCGCGGCGTTGGCAGGCCCAAACACGCGAGGCCCGGCGTCTGCTGAGCCAGCACACCGCGGGCCTGAGCCTGGACGACGCGCACGACCTGCGCGGCTGGGCCGAGGCCGCCGCGCGCGGCAAAACCCTCACGCCCGACGAACTGGTGGCGATACGCAGCACCCTGCGCGCCGCCGCCCGCCTCAAGCGCGTGCTCACCCGCGCCGAGGGCCGCCGCCGCCCACC
>WGAK01000155.1 GCA_015494815.1 Anaerolineales bacterium
CGAAGAAGTTGGGCGCCACCAGGCCGAGCAAGCGCCAGGGCCACAGGGAATAAGTGAGGGCGAAGGTACGCTCCACGCCCGCGGCGCGTGCGGAGCGGGCCAGGTATTCGGCCGTGGGCACCACCTGGGGCGCGGTGAGCAGCAGGGTGAGCGCGGCCGCGGCCAGCAGCCCGCGCCCCCAGGCCCGCCAGGGGGCCCCGGATGCGCGGCGGACCCGAAGGGCGGCCCACAGCCCCAGCCAGGCCGCCAACAGCACCAGGGTGTACCACGCGGTTTGCGCGTGCCCGGCCAGGATTTGCAGGCTCACCGTCGCGGCCAGGGCCGCGGTGGTGCGACGGTTCGGTCGGTGCACCCAATGCCAGCCCGCGAGCAGCACCCAGGGCAGCCAGGCCGTGGCCGCGTTCATGCTCAGGAAGACTTCGGCGCGCGTGGTCAGATAGCCCGACAGCGCGTACGCCAGCGCGGCCACCTCCGGTCCCGGCGCCCGCCAGCCCAGGGCCCGGCCCAGGCGGAGCATTCCCCAGGCGGCCCACAGCAGGTGCAGCACCAGCAGCAGGCCATGCCCCCAGGCCAGCGCGGGCACGCCGCCCCACGCGGCCAGCGCCCACAGCAACCAGGTGGGCGGGTAAAACCAGGCCATCTGCAGATTGGCGATGAGGGGCGCGCCCAGGCCCAGGGCCGGGTTCCACCACGGCCAGCCGCCCCCGGTCTGCGCCACGCGCCAGGCCCATGCCCGCCAGGGGATGAACTGCAACGCCGGCGTGCCCCACACGGGCGCGCGGTCGGGACGCAGCAGGGCCGCCCCCCACACCAACACGGCCAGGGCCACCAGCCCGGCGGGCCCTATCTCAACGCGTCGCAGGGAAAATTTCCTCATCAATCGGCTTTTCCAGGCCCTCGACCCAGCGTTGGCCGTAGAGTTGCCCTTCCTGGGTGATGGTGTAGCGGGCGGTGCCCCGCAGCGGCCGCGCGGAGCCCTCGGCCGCCTGCCAGGTGACCACCAACTGATTGCCTTCGAGGTGACCCTGGCCCTGCAAGAACGCCTCGCGAATGAGCCAGGTCAGGCGATAGGTACCCGGCTCCGGACCCGGCTCGATGACCATGCGGCCGCCGTATTTGCCCTGCTCGTAGGGGTCCACGCCGTTGACCAGGTATTCGCCGCCCAGGGGCGGCACGGCGTCGGGGTCGGCATCGGGGGCCAGGGAGCCCTTGGCACCACAGGCGCTTAGGGTCAGCATCAGGCCGGTCAACAGCAACAGAAATTTGGCTATACGCATTGGCAACTCCTTGCGTAACTTGCCGCCCGCCGCGGCGGAGCCTCAAGGCGAGCCCGCGCCAGGGGCCAGGCTCCAGCCCGGCGGCAGGGTGGGCGTCGGCAGCAGGTCCCGCGGCGATGCCGCCCATATGCGGGCCAGGGTCGCGGCCGCATCCTCGGGGCCCGCCACCCGCACCACGCCGTTGCCCGCCGCCACCGTGGGGATGAACTCCCACCCCACCAGCCGCGGGCCCGCAAAGTGCAGCACCAGCAGCACCCCTTGCTGGGTCTCGCGGGACCAGTCCTGGTCGAACATGAAATTGCCCAACGAATAGAACACGGGCACGCCTTGCAGCACCTCCATACCCTGCACCACATGGGAATGATTGCCCACCACCACCGTCGCGCCGGCCGCGACGAACTGGCGGGCGAAATCCCGTTGCAGCGCGGTGGGCCGCGGGTCGTATTCGGGGCCCCAATGGGGCAAGGCAATGAGGACATCAGGCCGGTGGGCCCGGGCCCGCCGCATGGCTTCCTGCAAATTGGCGGGGGTGAGCACCGCGATGCCCGGCGTGTCGGGCCCGGCATAGGCCCGGGGCTCGATGTAGCCCAGCGAGACAAAGGCAAAGCGCACGCCGCGCACCTCGAGCACCACGGGCTCCAACGCGGCGTCCAGGTTGGGCCCCGCGCCCACAGTCCACAGCCCGGCCGCGTGCAGGTTCTGCAGCGTGTCGAAAAACGCCCGGTCGCCGCAATCCAGCAGGCCGCAGTTCTTGATGTGGTTGGTGGCCACGCTCAGACCGTCGAAACCGGCGCGGGCCAGCGCCGCGGCCTGGTCGCTGCGGCCCACCAGAACGAAAGTCTTGATGCAGCCGCGCATGGGCGGATAGTCGCTCAGCGCGGCGTTGAGGGTGCCCACGGCCACATCCGCGGCCTGCAGCAACCCCGCGACGCCGGCGTACAGGTCGTCGGGCGTGATGTCGCCCGCGTCCACCGCGGCCTGCACGCAGCGCGCCGGCACGATGTTGCCCGCGAACGCCAAGGTGATGTGCGGCTCGGGCGTGGCCGTGGGGCTGGGCGTAGGCGACGGCATGGGCGTGGCCGAGGGCCGCGGGGTCGGCGTCCGCGTGGCCGTGGGCCGCGGCCGGCCGACCGTCGCGGTGGCCCCGGCCGCGGCCGCGGATGCCGCGGGCCGCGCCGCGAGCCGCGCGACACCAGGGCGACAGCCCGCCACGGCCCACCCCAACACCAGGGCCGCCAGGGCGACGCGCGCCCAGCCGCCAGACCCGCGCCGCACGCGGGAGGTCGTCCCCCAGGCGTGCATGGCCCACCCTCAGGCCGCAGGCGCGAAGCGAGGCGCCAGCACATCCTCTAAGGTGGGCCGCCCGATTTCCTGCAATTCGTAGCGCACCCGCTGCACCGGCTTGTTCACGCGAATCAGCCGGGTCAGGTTGATGGGCGTGGCCACGATGACCAGGTCGGCCTCGGCCCGGTTGATGGTGGCCTCGAGTTCGCGAATCTGGGCCTCGCCATAGCCCATCGCGGGGAGTACCGCGCCCGTGGTGGGGTATTTGGCGTAGGTCTCGCGAATGGAGCCCACCGCGTACGGTCGCGGGTCCACGATTTCGGACGCGCCAAAGCGTCGCGCGGCCACGAAACCCGCGCCGTAGGCCATTTCGCCGTGGGTCAGGGTCGGGCCGTCTTCCACCACCAACACCCGCCGCCCGCGAATCGCGGCCGGGTCGTCCACGAAGATGGGCGACGCGGCTTCGATGACGACGGCCTCGGGCTGCAGATGGCGCAAGTTTTCGCGCACGGTGAGCACATGCTCGGGCTCCGCGGTGTCCACCTTGTTGATGACGAACGCGTCGGCCAGCCGCGCGTTGGCCTCGCCTGGGTAGTAAGTCATCTCGTGGCCGGGACGATGGGGGTCGGCCACCACAATGTGCACATCGGGGCGGAAGAACGGCAGGTCGTTGTTGCCGCCATCCCACAGGATGACATCGGCTTCGGCCTCGGCCTGGCGCAAGATGCGCTCGTAATCCACGCCCGCGTACACCACCATGCCGCGGACCAGATGGGGTTCGTATTCCTCCCGCTCCTCGATGGTGCAGTGGTAACGGTCCAGGTCGTCGAAGGTGGCGAAGCGCTGCACGGCCTGCTCCACCAGGTTGCCGTAGGGCATGGGGTGCCGCACGACCACCACCCGGTGGCCCCACCCTTGCAACAATTGCGCCACCCGCCGGGTGGTCTGGCTCTTGCCGCAGCCGGTGCGCACCGCGGCCACGGCCACCACGGGTTTGCTCGAGCGCAACATGGTGGCCTGGGGGCCCATCAGGCGAAAGTCCGCGCCCGCGGCCAGCACCTGCGAGGCCCGGTCCATGACATACTGGTGCGACACATCGCTGTAGGCAAAAATCACCTGCTCGACTTGCAGGGTCCGAATCAGGTGGGGCAACTCGCTTTCGGGGTAAATGGGGATGCCCTCGGGATACAAATCCCCGGCCAGTTCGGGCGGGTAGACCCGGCCCTCAATGTTGGGGATTTGCGTGGCCGTGAACGCCACGACCCGATAACGCGGATTGGCACGAAAAGCCACATTGAAGTTGTGGAAATCGCGCCCGGCAGCGCCCATAATGATGACGCGCATGGGTTCCATACAAGCCTCTCCTTACGGGGGAATGACCTTGCGCCGCGCATCCGGCGCGCAAGGATTATACCGGATGCGCGGCGCGGGCCGGGGTCAGGGTGCGGGCTCCAGCCGCAGCACGGCCACGGTCGCGGTCTCGATGGCCGCGGGGCTGAAGGGCAACGGATGGTAGCGCACGGCCAGCCAGTCCTCCAGTTGGTCGTCGTAATGCCGCGTCCACGGTTGCCCCGACTGCCCGCCGGGAATGACGGAGCGGGTGGCATCCCAATCCGCGGGGTCGGCGATGATGCGATACGCGGGGCCCAGATACATGGCATAAGGCTGCAGATAGGCGCCGCTGTTGACGGTGTTCCAGTTGCCGCCGGTGGCAAAGGGCCCGCGGTTGAAGATGGGCCGCAGGGGGCCGACGCTGCCCAGGGGGTGGCTGGCCGTGTAGGTGTGCAGCGCGCCCCAGGTGGGCGGCTCTTCGCCCAGGTCCGCGACCGCGGCCTCCAGCGCGGCGGTGAGCATGGCCGCGCGCTGCCCCTGCCACCAGGGATGCTGCGGGTCGTCCAGCAACTGCTGCAAGAACATGTACGGATACGCGGCCAGGGTCAGATAGTCGGGAATGGCATCCTCGGGCAAGTGCGGAGCCAGCACTTGCTGCAACACCTGCCACAGCAGGGCCTCGCTCAAGGCCGCGGCCGGGCTATCGGGCGTCATGCGGCCATCCCAATCCGCGAGCAACGCGGCCGCGCGCTGGGCCGCGGGGCCGGTGGGCGTGGCCTCGGCCGCCACCACGCGAGCCAGGTCGCGGTTGAGCGCGCTGAACCAATCGCCCTGCAGGGCCGCGAAGTCTTCCCAGGTCAACCCTTGCGCGGTGCGCAGGGCCTCGCTGATGCGCGCGGCCCGGTAAGGCGGCTGATAGTAGTGGGACAAGAAGTACGGGTAGTCGGGCCCCACGGGGCGGTTGTTGGCCGAAGCGAAGAAGTCCGCGGCCGGGTTCAGGGCCGAAGGCAATTCCTCAAAGGGCACGAAGCCCACCCACTCGTACGCGCCCTCTTCGCCCGGCACCGGCACCAGGCTCTCCACATCGTTGCGGGCCCGAATGGGCACCGCGCCGCACATCTGATAACCGATGTTGCCTTCCACATCTGCGTACACGAAGTGCAGGCCGGGCACCTGCCACTCGCGCAGCGCAGCCCGGAAGGTTTCCCAATCCCGGGCCCGGTCAAGCAGGAACACCGCCCGCGCCAGGGGCCGCCCCTGGTCCAGGCCGGTCCAGCGCAGGGCCCAGGACGCGTCGGCGTCGGGCAGCAGGTCGCTCACCAGCGGGCCGTGGTGCGTGGCGCGCACCTGCAGCACCACCGGCTCCTGGCCCTTGACCCGGATGACCTCCTCCCGCACGGTCAACGGCCGCCACTGGCCTTGAAAACGGTACGCGGTGCCCTCCGCGTTCAGGGTTTCGATGAACAGGTCTTGCACATCGGGCCGGGCGTTGGTCACGGCCCAGGCGATGGACGCGTTGTGGCCGATGAGCACACCGGGAAGGCCCGGCAGCGACGCGCCGACTACATCGTATTGGCCGTCCGCGGTATGCAGGCCGACCTCGTACCACAGCGGCGGCATGGTCAGGCGCTGGTGCGGGTCACCGGCCAGCAGGGGCGCGCCCGAAGCCGTGTGGCTGCCGCCCACGACCCAGGCGTTGCTGCCCTGGTCGGGCCAGGCCCACGGGTTGACCGCGGCCACGCGGCGGGTCAGTTGCCCCAGGCCCCGGGCCACCGCCGCGTCCCCGGCCGTGCGGTTGGCGTCGGGGATGACGAAGGGCCCCGGATAGGCGGGCAGCAGGGTGAGCAAATCGTCCCACGGCAACAAGGTTTGCAGGCGGGCCAGATGCACTTCCTCTTGATAATTGTTGCTCAGGCCCCAGGCCACCAGTTTGGCATACAACAGGGAATCTTGCGGCGTCCAGGGCTCGGGCTCGAAGCCCAAGATTTTGAACTCCAACGGCCAATGGGGCGCCTGTTGGGCCATGAACGCGTTGACGCCGGCAGCATAGGCCTCCAGCAGCGCCCGGTCTTCGGGGCCCAGGACTTCCCAATCGGCCTGGGCCGCCTGCACCAGCCCCAGGGTGCGCATGAAACGGTCGTTGTCCAGCCCGCGCGGGCCGATGATTTCGCTGAGGCGCCCCGCGGCCGCGCGGCGGGCCGATATCATGGCCCACAGGCGGTCTTGCGCGTGCACGTACCCCTGGGCGAAAAACACATCGTGCGCGTCTTGAGCCTGAATATGCGGAATGCCCGCGGCGTCGCGCGCAATGGTCACCGGGCCGTGCAGGCCCGCTACGGTCTGGACACCTTCATACACCGGTCGGGCCGGGAGCACCCACGCGGCGTACAAACCGCCCGCGGCCAGGACCACCAACAGCACGAGCCCGAGCACGAGCCCGGCCAATCCTCGTTTCCACCACCGACGCATCGCCTACCTCCTTTTGCGACGCCGAAGAACGGCCCGGCTGCGGCCGGGCTCGCGCCGCGTCTTTCTGTTCATTGTACGCAAATCCAATGCCTGCGGCACAGGCAATGGTACAATTAGGCGTCCCACAGTTCCTTGCCGGAGGCCCTCCATGAC
>WGAK01000156.1 GCA_015494815.1 Anaerolineales bacterium
ATCGTCTGACCGACCCCGCGCACCCGCTGGAAGTGGCGCAGGTGAGCGACGACGAGGTCAACAAGGTCGCCAAGTACCTGTATTGCCCCGTGTGTGAGAACATCCCCCTGGACACCTGCGGCACCGAGGCCTGTTCGCGCTGGCGTGAGGACATTCGGCGGATGCTGGCGGAGGGCTACAGCCGCAACGAGATTATCGAGGACTTCGTCACCCGCTACGGCGACCGGGTGCGGGCCGAGCCGCCGCCCGAAGGTCTGCACCTGCTGGTCTATGTGCTGCCGCCAGTGCTGTTGGTGCTGGGCGTGGCCGTGCTGTATCGCACCGTGCGGGCCTGGATGGCTGCCGGCGCGGAAGCGGCTCAGGCCGAGGCCACGCTGCGCGCCGCGGTCGCTGGTGACCCGGCCGATGACCTCGACGAAGCCTACATCCGCCGCCTGGAAGAGGAACTCGAACGATGACCCAGGAGCCCCCCATGCCGACCCCTGCGAATTTGTCCCCCGATGCGTCTGCCCGGCTCGCGGGCGACACCGCGGCCGAGGCCCCGCCCGGCCGGTCCCGGCGTACCATCCCCCGGTGGGCCTGGCTGGTGCTGGCCGTGCTGGCCGTGCTGTTGGCCCTGCTGGGCACCAAACTGCGCAAGGGCGAGCGCCTGCAAGTGGGCGATGTGCCGCCCGCCGACCTGACCCTGACCTCCTTCGAGGGCCAGGTCTACACCCTGGGCGACCTGAAGGGCAAAGTGGTGCTCATCAACTTCTGGGCCTCGTGGTGCACCACCTGCAAATACGAGGCCGCGGAACTGGAGCGGGCCTGGCGTTATTACAGCAGCCAGCGCGACGATGTGCTCTTCTTGGGCGTGGACTATGTGGACACCGAGGAAGAGGCCCTGCAGTGGATTGCCTTTTACGACATCACTTACCCCAACGGCCCCGACCTGGGCACCCGCTGGGCGCAAACCTTCGGCATTCGCGGGGTGCCCGAGACCTATGTGTTGGACAAGACGGGGCGCATCGCGGCGTTGAAGATTGGCCCTTACGAATCGTTCAATGAAATCACCGCTCATGTGGAACAGGCCTTGCAGGCTGCGCCCTGAGCCATAGGCCCCGCGGAGGAGTACGACGATGCCCGTTTGGCTGTGGTTGTTGGTGTGGATTTTGCTCTTTGCGGCCGGCGCCGCGTGGTATGTGCTGACGCCTGTGCTGCGACGCCAGGGCGCGGCCGTGAGCGAGGCCGAGCGTCGCCGGTCGGAATTGCTGGCCCGCCGTGAGACCATCCTGACCGCTTTGCGCGAGTTGGATTTGGACTACGCGGTAGGCAAGTTGCCCGATGACCTCTATCAAGCGCAGCGCCGCGCGCTGTTGCGCGAGGGCGCGCAAGTGCTCAAGGCCCTGGACGCGGTGGAACAGCAGTTGGGCCACGCGACCCCCGCGGCCGAGACCGCGACCAACGCCCGGCTGGAGGCCTTGCTGGAGCAGCGCCGTCGCGAACGTGCCCGCGCCGCCCACGCGGAGCAGGCCGCGGCCGGGGGCATTGCCTCACCGCGCACGCCCGCGACCACGCCCGAAGCCGTGGACGACCTGGTCGAGTCGTTGCTGCTGGCCCGCCGCCGCCAGCAACGCACCCGCTTCGCGGGCTTTTGCCCCCATTGTGGCGCGCCCTATCAGGCCAACGACAGGTTTTGCGGCAAATGCGGCCGTCCGCTTCACGACGGCGCGGGGCGCCGCAAGCGCCGCAGTCGGACCAAATCGTAACGCCCATGCCGCCCGCCCACCGCGGGCGTTGCCGTGGCATCTTTCCCCCCGAGGTGGAACCCCCATGCGAACATTGTGGACCCTTGCGCGTCGAACGGGGCCGGTGCTGTGGGCGCTGGCCCTGCTGCTGATGGCCGGTTGCGTCTCCTTCGCGGAGGATGTGACCCCACCCCCCGGCTGGCAACCTACGCCCTTGCCGCCTACGCCCGATCTGAGCCGTCTATTTCCGCAACAGCCGCCGGACCCCGAGCGCGGCCAGGCCATCTACGCCGTCAAGTGCGCGGCCTGCCACGGCCCCCAGGGCCACGGCGACGGCCCTCAGGCCGAGAACCTCTCCGTCATCCCGGCCAATCTGACCGCGCCCGAGGTGTTGCAGCAGGCTGTGCCGCAAGACTGGTTCCTCACCATTAGCAACGGCAAACTGGACCGCTTTATGCCGCCCTTCAAGGGCTCGCTGAGCGAGCAAGAGCGCTGGGATGTCATCGCGTATTTGTACACGCTGGGCACGCCGCCGTATGTGCTGGAGCAGGGGCAGGCCGTGTATGCCGCGCAATGCGCAGCCTGTCACGGCCCCACGGCTCAGGGCGATGGTCCGGACGCTCCCGCGGGCCTGGCTCCCTTGGGGCAGGACATGCTGGCCCGCATCAGCGACGCGGAGATAGGTGCCTTCTTGCTGGAGCATCATGACCCCGCGTTCGGCGACCTGGACGCGGATGCGCTGCAGGCTGTGGTGCGCTACACGCGCTTGCTGCGCACCGCACGGCCGCCCGTGGCGCCCACGGCCACCGCCACCGCGGAGCCGACCGCCACGGCTACCGCCACTTTGCCCGCGGCCACGGCCACCCCCGCAGAGGGCACGCCCGCAGCCACGGACGAAGCCGCATCCACCGGCACACCCGCGGCCGCCGCGGGGGCCGAGGCCACGGCCACGGCCGAGACCCCGGCCGCACCGGAGGCGTCCCCCACCGCCGCAGCAACGCCGACCCCCGCGGCCAGCCCCACGCCGACGCCCGAGGGCATGTTCATTGTCACCGTCACGGGGCGGGTGGTGCACGGCGAAGACAAGCCCGTGCCGCCCGATTTGACCGTCACCCTGCATGGGTTCGACAACTTCGACGAGGTGCTGACCCTGGAAGGCACCGTGGCCGAAGACGGCACCTTCCGCTTCGAGGATGTGCCGGCCCTGCCGCACCGGGTTTTCCTGGCCACGGTGGATTATCAGGACTTGACCTATGTCTCGGATGTGGTCACCGTGGTGCCCCCCGACGACACCGCGGTGGATTTGACCGTCAAGATTTACGACACCACCACCGACACGGCCACGCTGCGCTTCCAGGGCTTGCACATTTTCGTGGACTTCCAGGGCGACACCATTCGCGTGGCCGAGTTGTATTTGCTGCAAAACACGGGCACTCAGACCGTGATTGCGCCCGAAGACGGTGCGGGGGTGGTGCGCTATTACCTGCCGCCGCAGGCCACCAACTTGCAGTTCGAGCAAGGGCAGGGCGAGTTGGGCGACCGCTTCATCGAGACCGAAGACGGCTTCGAAGACACCTTCGCGGTGCCTCCGGGGCAGTTCCAGGTGCTCTTTGCCTACGAGTTGCCGTATCCTGAGCAGCAGGCCACGATTCAGCACGCGGTGAGCCTGCCCGTGGACACCTTCGCGGTGCTGGTGCCGGCCGAGGGCGTGACCGTGGAGGGCTCGGGCCTGACGCCGGGCGAGGTGCAGGATGTGCAGGGCATGCAAGTGCGCATCTACCAGGGCCCTTCGCTGGCGGCCGGTGATAGCATCGAAGTGCGCCTGAGCGGCTATCCCAAAGAGGTGGCCGGCGGCACCATCGAGGAGGCCGAGCCCGCGGTGCCCGGCCTGGGCAATCTGGATTCGCAATGGCTGCTCATCGGCGGCCTGGTGCTGCTGGGTCTGGCCCTGGTGGGTGGGGGCTGGTGGATGTATCGGCGGGCCGGCGCGGAAGAGGAAGGCGATGTCGAGGCCCTCGCGGAGGCCCCCGTTGCCGCGCCCGCGCCTGCGGATGACGACGACGCGTCCGCCATCCCCGCGGCGCTGCGGGACGACCCCGACGCGCTGATGGATGCGATTCTGGCCCTGGACGACCTGCACAAGGCCGGTAAAATTGCGGACGAGGTCTATCAGGCCCGGCGCGCGGCCTACAAGGCTCATCTGGCCCGCCTCTTGGCGCGGGCCCAGGGGCAGGCGTCGGCCGCGGCCGACCACGACGAGACGACCGGGGACGCGGCATGAGTTCGCACGCGCAGGTGGCGCCCATGATTCAGGTGCGCGGGCTGGTCAAGCGCTTTGGCCTGCGGGCCGTGCTGCGCGGGGTGGATTTGACGGTGCACGCCGGCGAATTCGTCGCCCTGCTGGGGCCCAACGGCGCGGGCAAGACCACCCTGTTGCGCATCCTGGCGACCCTGAGCCGCCCCACCCGCGGGGAAGTGCGCCTGGCCGGGTATCGGTTGCCCGGCCAGGCCAGCCAGGCCCGCCGTTATCTGGGTCTGGTGAGCCATCAGCCGTTGCTGTACGGCGACTTGAGCGCGGCGCAAAACCTGCGTTTCTACGCTCGCCTGTACGGCGTGCCCGATGCCGAGGCCCGGCTGGAGACTTTGCTGCGGCGGGTGGGGCTGTATGCCCGGCGCCGCGACCTGGTGCGCACCTTTTCGCGCGGCATGCAGCAGCGCCTGGCCATCGCGCGGGCGCTGCTGCACGACCCGGCCCTGCTGCTGCTGGACGAGCCGTATACGGGCCTGGACCAGGACGCCGCGGCCCGGCTGGATGACCTGTTGCAGACCATCGCCGCGGAGGGGCGTACCGTGCTGATGGCGTCCCACAACCTGCCGCGGGTGGCCGCGTTGGCCTCGCGCTTCGTGGTGCTCACCCGCGGGCGCATTGCGGCTTCGATGCCGCGCGCGGCCATTTCGGACCGCGACCTGTTGGATTTCTATCGCGCCACGGTGATGCGCCCGGCGCCCGCGTCTTGAGATTCTGCCGGAGGGAGGGTTATGTCCACCGCGCCCCTCGATACCCGGCCGCGCGCAGAGGCGCGGCCCCAAACCGCCCTGTGGCGGGCCGTGCTGGCCATCGTGTGGAAAGACCTGGCCTCGGAGTGGCGCAGCCGCGAGTTGCTGTCGAGCATGATGGTGTTCGCGCTGGCCGTGCTCTTCATCTTCAATTTCGCGTTGGAACTGGACGCCCGCACCCGCACCGAGGTCATCGGGGGGATGCTGTGGAGCACCTTCACCTTCGCCGGCACCTTAGGGTTGAACCGCTCGATGGCGGCCGAAAAAGATCGCGGCGCGCTGGACGGCCTGCTGCTGGCGCCGATGGACCGCAGCGCGATTTACCTGGGCAAAGTGCTTGCCAACTGGCTGTTCATGTTGGCGATGGCCGGCCTGGTGTTGCCTTTGGTCAGCATGCTTTACAACCAGAACCTGTTCCGTCTGGGCCTGCTGGGGGTGATTGTGCTGGGCTCCTTGGGCTATGTCGCGGTGGGGACCCTGCTGGCGGCGATGGCCGTGCAGGCGCGCACGCGCGACATGCTGCTGCCCATCCTGCTGTTGCCTTTGGTGCTGCCGGTGCTCATCCCTGCGGTGCGGGCCAGCATGGGCTTCCTGCGTGACCTGCCGTGGGCGGACTTCGCCAGTTCGGTGCATTTGCTGGTGACCACCGACATCATCTTCCTGGCAGTGGGCTATATGTTGTTTGACGCGGTCATGGCCGAGTAAGGGGGCCATGCCGTCGCGCTCGGGGGCGCTCCGCGACGCCGAACTGCGTATAGCCAAGACCTAACAGCCAACTTCCAGCCTCCAACCCACCAACAACCAACCCCCAACCTCCAACTTCCAAAGAAAAACACCAGGGTGTGTCCCAAGTTGGTGGGAAGGTCAGAGAGCCTGGCTCATAAGGGCCCAGGCCTCTGCCCATGCCTTTTGGCCACCCATCCCCGCACTCCGGAGGGCTAACATGCTCCGTAAGCCTTGGCTTGTCCAGCGTTGCCCTCGCCCCCGA
>WGAK01000157.1 GCA_015494815.1 Anaerolineales bacterium
GGGGGAGGGGAGAGATTGACCTCCAACGCCTTGCCCGCGAGCGCGGGCTGGTGACCACGGGCTTCCATCTGCCCTATAACCCCCAACTGGTGGACCGGGCCCGCGAATTGCGGGCGCACATGACCCCGGCGGAGCGCAAACTCTGGGCGTACCTGCGCGAACGGCCTTACCGGGTGCTACGCCAACGGCCCATTGACCATTACATCGTGGATTTTTACATCCCTGAGGCCCGCCTGGTCATCGAGGTGGACGGCGAACAACACTATACCGAGGAGGGCAAGTCCTACGACGCAGACCGCGACGCGATTTTGGAAGGATATGGGTTACATGTGATGCGCGTGCCCAATGTCGAGGTGCTGGAGCGTTTTGGAGAAGTGGTCGCGCGCATCGAACGCCTGGTGGCGAATCCCACCCCACCCCCTAACCGGCCGGAGGCGGGCCGGGGGAGGGGAGAGATCCTCACCCCCCGCCAGCAAGTCATCGCCCGCCGCATCTTGCGGGAACTGGAGGCCCGGCTGGGCTTTCTGGTGGATGTGGGCCTGAACTACCTCACGCTGGCCCGCTCCGCGGCCACCCTCTCGGGCGGCGAGGCCCAGCGCATTCGGCTGGCCACGCAAATCGGTGCCGGCCTCACCGGCGTGCTCTATGTGCTGGACGAGCCTTCCATCGGCCTGCACCCGCGCGACACCGACCGCCTGCTGCGCACCTTGAAAGGCCTGCGCGACCTGGGCAACACCGTGCTGGTGGTAGAGCACGACCCCGATACCATCCGCACCGCGGACTGGGTCATTGACCTCGGCCCCGGCGCGGGAGAGCACGGCGGCCAGGTGGTCTTCAGCGGCCCGGTGGACGCGCTGCTGCATCACCCCACCTCGCTCACCGCGGCCTACCTGAGCGGCCGCTTGCGCGTGCCCGTGCCTGCCACCCGGCGCCAGGGCAACGGCGCGGTGCTGCAGGTGGTCGGCGCCCGGGCCCACAATCTCAAGAACCTGACCGTCGAATTCCCCCTGGGCATGTTCATCGTAGTGACGGGCGTCTCGGGCTCGGGCAAATCGTCGCTGGTGGTGGATGTGCTCTACGCGGCCGCGGCGCGGGCCCTCATGCGGGCCCGTACCCATCCCGGCCCGCACGACCGCCTGGAAGGCCTGGAGCATCTGGACAAGGTCATCAACATTGACCAGTCGCCCATCGGCCGCACCCCGCGCTCCAACCCGGCCACCTACACGGGCGTGTTCACCCACATTCGCCAAATCTTCGCCCAGTTGCCCGAGAGCAAGATTCGTGGCTATCGCCCCGGCCGGTTCTCCTTCAATGTCAAAGGCGGGCGCTGTGAAGCCTGCCAGGGCCAGGGCCAACTGCGCATCGAAATGCAGTTCTTGCCCGACCTGTATGTGCCGTGCGAGGTGTGCCGCGGGGCCCGCTTCAATCGCGAAACCCTGCAAGTGCGCTTCAAGGGCCTGAACATCGCGGAGGTGCTCAACCTGACCGTCAACGAGGCCCTGGAAGTGTTCGACGCCTTCCCCGCGCTGCGGCGCAAACTGCAAACCCTGGCCGATGTGGGGCTGGGCTACATTCGCCTGGGCCAGCCCGCGCCCACTTTGTCGGGCGGTGAGGCGCAGCGGGTCAAACTGGCCCGCGAACTGTCGAAACGGGCCACCGGCCGCACCCTGTATGTGCTGGACGAACCCACCGTGGGCCTGCACGCGGCCGATGTGCACCGCCTCATCGAGGTGCTGCAACGCCTGGTGGATGCGGGCAACACCGTGGTCGTCATCGAGCACAATCTGGATGTGGTCAAAGTGGCCGATTGGATTCTCGACCTGGGACCCGAGGGCGGCGACCAGGGCGGGCGCATCGTAGCCCAGGGGCCGCCCGAAGCCATCATGGCCGAGCCGCGCTCCTACACGGGTCGCTTTTTGCGCCGTTATCTGGCGGAAGGGCCGTGAGGCCGGTCCCCGACGCGCAACACGCGACGACCTCAAGACCGAGGCCGTCGCGTGCGCCGTGTTGTGGGCCCGGCAGGATTCGAACCTGCGACCAAGCGGTTATGAGCCGCCTGCTCTGACCGCTGAGCTACAGGCCCTTCTCCCCGCGAGCGGGGCAA
>WGAK01000158.1 GCA_015494815.1 Anaerolineales bacterium
CGGGCTCATCGCGCCACAGCCCGGCGCCGGTCAGGGCATCCCGCCACTTGCTCCGCTCCCAGACCCAGGCGGCGGCGTACACGGCCTGCTCGTCGGCGCTTTGGGCCACCCGGTGGCCCTGGGCGGCCAGCATGGCCAGCATAATCAGGGCAAAGGGACGGCGGGGCAGGGCCGCGGGGTCGTAGTCCACAGCCTGCACCCCCTCAGGCACGGCCAGCCGTTCCCGGAAGCGCGTCACCGCCGCTTGAAAGAGTTCCTGGCGGTCGTTCTCCTCCAGGGTGGGCAGGGGGCGGTGGGTGCTCAGGGCCTCCTGCACCAGTTCTGCCCGCAAGGGGGCATCGCCACGGGTGGCCCACTCCTGCAGGTGTTCGGTCAGGAGGTTGGCCTGACTCTGGGACGCGCCGGGGGTGGGGCCCTGGCGGGTAAGTAACACCAGGGCCAGGGGGTGCTGGCGTTCCCCGGCGGCGGCGACCACGGCGTCCAGCAAGGCGGTGACCTGCTCAGGGGGGCGCATCTCGGCGTAGTCGGCCACCAGCAGGGCAGGGCCGTCGGGCCGGGCCCAGTGGGACATGGCCTGTTCCCCCCACGCTTCGCGCGGGAGGAAAGCCACCTGCCAGCCCGCTTCCCGCAGGGTGTGGGACACTTCGACCAGCAGGCGGGTCTTGCCCGCGCCGCCGGGGCCGTAGAGCCAGCGCAGGCCGGTGCGGCCCGGTCGTTGGATCAGGCTTTGGGCCCACTGCACCAGGTCGTCGCGCAGGGCGTGGTGTTCCCGGCCCTTGAAGGGCACGAGGCGGTAGGCAGCCTTGAGCTCGTGGAACTGGAAGGGCGCGCCGGCCGCGACAGGCGCCGCGGGAGCCGCGGGCGGGGTGAGGGCGGCCCAGGCGGCCTTGTGGTCGCGGCGGGCCTTTTCGTCCCACACCCGGCCGGGCAGGGTCTGAAGCTCGGCCTGCAGGGCGTCCATGCGGGCCTGCAGGTGGCGCAGGGTCTCCGCCTGCTCGCGGAAGAGGATGTCGCGCGCCGCATCGCGAAAGGCCGGGACGCTCCAGACGGCATCAAGGACGCGCGCCGCGTACAGGCGGGCGGCTTCGGCGACGGTTTCGGGGTCTTCCACGCCGGGAAGGGCGGCGACCTGGCGGGCGAGTTCGGCGTGCAGGGCGGTGGGGTTGCCCGCCGCGAGGGCGTCGCGCAGCGCGGCTTCAAAGGCAGGCAGGTCGTGGATGGGAAGTTGGAGGAGCGCGTCGGCCAGGTCGCCCCAGCCGCGGCCGCGGGCGTCGGCGCGAAAGGCTTTTTCGGCATCGGCCAGGGCGCGCTGCAGGGCTTGCCGCGCCTGGCGCGCGTCCAACCGGTCGGCGGCGGCTTCCACCGCATCGGCGGCCACCTCGCCGCCAGGCGCGCCTGCCGCGCCTAAGGCTTTGAGGAGGAGGGTGAGGGTGGAGCGGAGGTCTTTTTTAGTAAAAGTGGACATGGTAGGGGAAGAGATGCTTAGTGCCTGGTGCCCGGTGCCCAGTGCCCGGTGAACGGTGAACGGTGCGGGGCAACGACGTAACGAAGTAACGAATCACGAAGCACGCTTTCAGTTTAGCACAACCCTGCCCCAAAAGAAAAGCCCGCTCCTGCCAAAAATGCAGAGCGGACTATTTCTGAGAAGGGAAAACCTCAGATGCCACAGATTAGCCCAGAAAACACCAGGCAGCCGAATTCCGCATCCCGATTCCCTTTTCCCGGTTACCTCAAATGGCACGCCACGAAATGCTCCGGCTCGCCTTCCACCGGGTGCAGGAGGGGCTGCTCGCGGCGGCAGACGTCTTCGGCCAGCGGGCAGCGGGGGTGGAAACGGCAGCCCGAGGGCGGGTGAATAGGGCTGGGGATTTCGCCCTTGGGCAGGGGTTCGGTACGGCGGGCGTCGGGGTCGGGCACGGGCACCGCGGCCAGCAGCGCCTGGGTGTAGGGGTGGCGCGGGTTGCCATACACCTGCTCCAACGGCCCGATTTCCACAATTTGCCCCAAATACATCACCGCAATGCGGTCGCAGATGTATTTGGCCGTCGCCAGGTCGTGGGTAATGAAAAGATAGGTCAGGCCAAATTCTTTTTGCAGGTCGCGCATCAGTTTGAGCAATACCGCGCGCACCGAGACGTCGGCCATCGCGATGGGCTCGTCGGCCACCACCAGGTCGGGGCGCAGCACCAACGAGCGGGCAATGACGGCGCGCTGGCGCTGCCCGCCCGAAAGTTGATGCGGATATTTGTTGATGAACTGCGCCGGCGGCGTCAGGCCGACTTTTTCCAAAATATCAAGCACCTGGCGGCGCTCATCAGCGGCATCGGAAGCCAGCGCGTGGATGCGCAAGCCGTGGGCAATCGCCTGCCCGATGGTCATGCGGGGGTTGAGGGAAGCCGTTGGGTCCTGAAAGATGGGCTGCATCCGGCGGCGCAGGGGGCGCAGTTCGCTTTCCGGCAGGTGGGTGATATCCTGACCGTCGAACAAAATCGTGCCATC
>WGAK01000159.1 GCA_015494815.1 Anaerolineales bacterium
GTGCTGGCTGCGTTGGTACGGGCCTTGAAGGATGCGAAGCCGCGAGTGCGCGCGGCTGCGACGCAGGCCTTGGGGCAGATGGGGCCGGGCATCCCCACCCTGCTGTGGGCCCGGCGGGTGGCCCGGGCCCTGTGGTGGCGGCTCACGGATTGGGCCGCCGACGTGCGCGACGCCGCCTACGAGGCCCTGGAGGCCGTGGCGACCCGGCTCACCGTGCTGCAGGTGGCCGCGTTGCCGCCGTTGTTGGACCCGCTCCACCCTCCGCCGCCATCGCGGTGGCGGTTGTGGCTGGTGGGGGCGCTGGTGGGCGTCGCGGCCCTGGTGCTGCTGGCCCTCGCGGCGCTCTTCGGCCTGTTAAGTGCGTTGACCCAAGAGGCTGTGGGGGGCCAGGTGGTTTCTTGGTTGAGGCAACTTCCTCTGAGCGCCCAGGTGGGCCTGTTCGTGGCCTCCTCTCTGCTGAGCACAGGGCTGGCGGCGCTGGCCTACCGGCTGTGGAAGCGGCGGCCCTGAGGGTGGCCCCGCCCCACCCTACGTCGCGTCGGTTTCCTCCGGGGCCGCGGCGGTTTCGGCCCGGGCCGCGTGTTCCATGTCCAAGAGCACCTGCACCAGAGCCTCCAGGGCCACTTTTTGCTTGCGGTACAACTCCGCCTCCGAGAGGGCCAGGCGGCGGGCCACCTCGCGGCCTTTGTGCCCTTTGAGGAACTTGAGGTCCAGGATGTTGTACAGCAGCCATTCCGCGGTGAAGCGGCGCTCGCCGGCCGGGCGCAGGCGCTCCACCGCGTCGCGCAGCACATCCCGCAGCGCGTGCACGGGGTGTGCGTAGCCGGCCTGCTGCTGCACCTGCTGCACCACGCGCCAGCGCAGCAGCGGGCTGCCGCTGAGTTTGGGGCCGCCCCAGTAATGGCGCAGCGCGTCGCGCACCCACTGGGCCAGTTCCGGCTCGGGCGGCAGGTCGTCCAGGGGGGCCAGCACCCGCTGCCGGTCATAGCGGGCTGCGGCCCGCAGCCGAGGCAACGCGGCCGAGCGCGGGGGCGCGCTTTCCAGGGCTTGCAGCAGCCGCTGCCCGCGACGCCATTCGGCCAAGGCCCACGACATGCGTTCCAACAGCGGCTGCAGGTCGGCCCGAACTTCGTCCGCATCGGGTCGGGCCGGGTCCGCGGGGCGGCGCAGGCCCACCAGGCCCCACCAGCGGCTGGGCGCGCGCCCCCGCAGCGGGAACACCCACCAGCCGTCCCACACGAAGCCGGGCGGGCCCCCCTCGCGGGTGGACGCGCCCTGGGACCAGGCTGCCAGCGTGGCCGAGGACGGCAGCGGGCCGGTGTCGCCCACCCGAATCCATTGCCGCACGTGGCCATCCTCCAACAACGCCACCCAGGCCGCGGGCACCTGCAGGCGGTCGCACGCGGCGGCCAGCAGCGCCTCCAGCAACTGGCGCACATCCTGGTCGGTGAAGAGTTGGCGCTGCAGGCGCCACAGCGCGGTCCAGCGGGGGCCTTCCTTCCAGGCCAGCACGCCTTCCTCCCACCAGGGGATGAAGACATCCCACAAGTGCTGCATGGCCAGCAAGGTGACGATGGTGGTCAGCGGCACCAGCCAGGTGTACGCGGTACCCCAGCGCGCCTCGCTCACCCGCCGCACCGTGGTGGCCGCCCACAGCACCACCACCGCGGTGGCCGGGCCCCGGGCCAGCCAGCGCATCAGGCGCATTTGGACCCAACGGTCGGGCAGCGGCGCGTTGAAGAAGGCCACCGCGTAGGCCATGAGCACCAGCAACAGCAGCACCCCCGCGTGGTTGAGCAGGGCCAGGCCCCAGAAGACCGCCTCCCAGCCCGTGCCCGAAGGGAAGCCCAAGGTCAGATAGGGGAAGGAGCCCAGGCCCACCATGACCGCGCCGGCCAGCAGGTAGGCCAGACGCCGCCGCGAGACGGGGCTGAACGCGCGGCGCAGCGCGCGGGCCAGGTTGACCCACGCCCAGGCCATGATGGCCGTGTAGTACAGCGCGAACAGGGCCCCGCCCCAGGCCGGGCGAAAGTGCGGCGCGGGGGCCGTGACCAGGTCGCGCCAGAACCAGGCGGGGCGCAGCAGCATGAGCGCGCTGCCGACCACGGCCAGCCCATACACCAGGCGCACGGCCAGGCGGCGCCGACCGCGCGAGGGGCGGCCGGTGGTAGCCAGCACCGCGTCGGAAAAGTGCAGGTAGGCCGCGGGCAGCCACAACGCGCCCAGCCACAGCACCGTGAGCCACAGGCGCTGGTCGTGGGGGTCGGCGGTGGCGCTGCTCAGGGCCTTGCCGCCGTAGAGGGCCACCAGCGCGGCCAACAGCACGGCATAGGCTTTGGTGATGCGCTGCCGCAGGTTGTAGGTCAGCGCGTAGAAGAGCAGGCCCAGCGCGACGATGCCCACGCCCGCGGCCAGGCTTTGGTCCAGGGCGCGCACGAGTTGCAGGCCACCTTGTACGATGCCGTTCATGGTCGGTCACTCCGCGGGCTGCACATCCACCTGCACCCGGCACGGCGGTAAGGCGTTGCCGGCGTTGTCCACGACCACCAGTTGCAGCCAATACGCGCCGGGCGGCAACAGGGTGGTATCCCACTGCTGCACCAGCACATCGTCTTGCTTGGGCGTGCGTCCCACCTCGATGGTCAGGAAGAGGGGCTGGTCCACCGGCGCGAACTCCACCTTGTAAAAGCCGAAATTGGGGGCCGTCGCGGTGCCGCGGATGTCCACTTCCCCCTGCACCGTAGCGCCGTCCGCGGGGGCGGTGATGTTCACCTGCTGGGGGTCGCATTGGCTCTCGGCGGCCTCCAGGGCTTCGGTCAGGGGGGTGGGTGTGGCCGTAGGGCCGCCCGGCGTGGCGGCCGCGGGCGTGGCCGCCGCAGGGGTGGCGGCTGCGGGTGTGCTCCAGCCCAGGGCCGCGGCGGTGAACAGGGCCAGCATGAGCGCCGCGCTCAGCAGCATGCCGATGACGCTCTGCTGCAGGCGCTGCCGGGCGTGCTCTTCCTCCAGGCGAAAGGTCGCGCGCTGCAGGTCCTGCCAGGCCAGCCAGGCCCGCCGCGCGAAGAGCAGCAGGCCGATGAGCAGCACCAACTCGATGAACCGTTCGTAACGAAGCAGCCAAGCCGCCATGCGCGCCCATCCTTGAGCAGGGGTCGTCCAATCCGTGGCAATGGTAACACAAAACGCGGCCCCCGACGGCAGGCTGACGCTGTCCTGACGCAGGGGGCGTAGGATGCGGGTACCGAGTTCGGCAAGCCTGTTCCCGCAGGAGGTTGCTCATGTTCAAGCGCAAATCTTGGCTCTGGTCGTTGAGCCTGCTCATCTTTGCTTTAGGATGTCGTCTGGCCTTCGGCAACGGGGGCGGGATGACCATTACCCAGGTCACCCCGCTGAGCCCTCAGGCCTATTACGGCCAGGCGACCTGTGGTCCCACCGCGTTGTCGGTGGATGTGCGCCTGGAGGCCGAGAGCGCGCCCCAAACCGTGGGCGTGCAGTATCGCTATGTGGGCGCCCAGGCCAGCAACTGGATGACCGCGCCGGCCCTGGCGACGGGTACGAACCAGTACACCGCGCTGTTGATGGTGGACGAAGCCCAGGCGCGCGGCGTCCAGGCCACCAAGATTGAATACCGGGCCTTTGCCCAGGATGCCCAGGGCCAGACCGTGGAATACCCGGCCGACGGCACCTACCAAATCGCGCTGCAGGAATGCAAGCAGCAGGCCGTCGCGCCGCAAGACGACCATCAACCGCCCCAGGTGCTGCAGATGCTGGCCTCCGCGGGGCCGGTGTATTACCCCAACACCTGCACGCCCAACATGCTGCAGGTGGCCGCGCTGGTGGTGGACAACTCCGGTCAGGCCCTGGTGTCGCTGGAATACTGGTTCGAGGACCCGCAAGGCCAGATGCTCACCCGCGAGCGCGAGGTTCCCATGCTGGGCCAGGGGACCCTGTACCAAATCGCGCTGGATGTGAGCCAGGAGGCCATGCGCGCGCTTAAGGGCAAGCCCGGCAACCTGGCCTATCGGGTGAAGGCCAAGGATGCGGCCGGGAATCTGGCCGTCTTCCCCAGCGGCGA
>WGAK01000160.1 GCA_015494815.1 Anaerolineales bacterium
ACCCCGCACCTACAACCCCGCCATTCCCGCACGGCTGGAGCAAATTCTGCTGCAAGTGCTCTCCAAAGAGCCCAGCGCGCGCTTTCGCACCGCGGACCAGTTCGGCCGGGTGCTGCTCCAATTCACCCAACGAGCCGACACCCGGGCCATCACCATGCCCACCCGCCAGGTGCATCTGACCCCGGCCCCGCCGCCCGGCGCACCGATGCGCTTGGGGCCCCATCTGCCCGCTTCGGCAGGAACCGAACCCCTGCCGCCACCGCCGCCCGCCATCCCGTGGGACGCCACCACCTGGGGACTGGCCATCCTGGCCCTGCTGGCCGTGGCCGGGCTCATCCCGCTGTGGCTCTGGGTATACTTCCTTTACTATCCCCCCGCGCCTTGAGGGAGGTCGCATGCCCGCGCTGCAACTGGCGCCCTCGATTTTGAGCGCCGATTTCGGACACCTGGCGCGCGAAATCCAAACCGTGGCCGAGGCCGGCGCACACCGCATCCACATTGATGTGATGGACGGCCACTTCGTGCCCAATCTGACCCTGGGCCCGCTGGTGGTGCAGGCCTGCCGCGCGGCCACGGCCCTGCCCCTGGATGTCCACCTGATGATTACGGCCCCCGAACGCCTTTTGGAGGCGTTCGTACAAGCCGGCGCGGATGTGCTCATCCCCCATGTGGAGGCCACGCCGCACATCCACCGGGTGCTGCAACGCATTCGCGCGTTGGGCGCGACCCCCGGTGTGGCCCTCAACCCCGGCACGCCGGCCATCATGGTCGAGCCCGTGCTGCACCTGGTGGAGCAGGTGGTGGTGATGACGGTCAACCCCGGCTTCGGCGGCCAGGCCTTTTTGCCCGAGGCCCTGGCTACGGTGCGCGCGGTGCGCCGCATAGCCCAGGCGCGCGGCCGGGCCAACCTGTCCATTGCCGTAGACGGCGGCATCCACCCGCAGACCGCACCGCAAGCCCGCGCCGCGGGGGCCGATATCTTCGTGGCCGGCAGCGCGGTCTTCGGCCATCCCCAGGGTGCGGCCGCGGGACTGGCCCGGTTGCGCGCGGCCCTGCAATCCGCGTCCGCATAACCCACGGATTTCCTTCCCCCGCGAGGCACGCATGAGTCCCTTGTTCAGTCTGGAAAACCTTTTGGCCCTGCTGTTGCTCACGACCCTGGAAATCATCCTGGGCATTGACAACATCATCTTCATCTCCATCCTGTCCAACCGCCTGCCCCGCCGTCAGGCTTTACTGGGGCAACGCCTGGGCATCGGCCTGGCGGTGGTCAGCCGCACGGTGTTGCTCTTCACCATCAGTTGGGTGCAATCGCTGGAGGGCCAGCACGCGCTCGCGGTGTTCGGCCATCCTCTGAGCGTACGCAGCCTCATCCTCATCGCGGGCGGGCTCTTCCTCATCGCCAAGAGCACCTACGAAATTCACGAAAAACTGGAAGCCGTGGCCAGCGGGAAGCCGCAAACCGCCCAGGCCCCCCTCAGCCTGCCCTCGATGCTCGCCCAGGTGCTGGTCATTGACCTGGTCTTCTCGCTGGATTCGGTCATCACCGCGGTGGGCATCTCCAATGTGCTGCCGGTGATGATTACGGCCATCATCATCGCCGCGGTCATCATGATGGTCTTTGCGGCCTGGGTCAGCGACTTCATCCACCGCCACCCCACCATGAAGATGCTGGCCCTGGCCTTCCTCATCCTCATCGGCGCCATGCTGCTCATCGAGGGCTGGTCGCCCGAACTGGCGCACAAACTCCACCTGCGCAATTACGCGTACTTTGCCATGGCGTTCTCGTTCCTGGTGGAACTGCTGAACATGCGGCTTCGGGGGCACGGACGCCCTCCTGTGCCGCAACCGGCCGAGGGAGATTGATGGACATGCCGCGCGCGGCCTACCTGGTCATCGGGCCCGGGGCCATTGGCACCTATGTGGGGGGACATCTGGCGTTGGCGGGCCGGCGCGTGGTGTTTTGGGCCCGGCCTTCTTCCGCGGCCACGCTGCGCGCACACGGCCTGCGGCTGCGCGTGGCGGGCGAAGCCTGGCGCACCGTTCCCCCCGAGCAACTGGGTGTGGTCACCACCCCCGACGAAGTCTTGCAGGCCGGGCCCTATGCCGCCGCGTTCCTGGCGGTCAAGACCTACCACCTGCCCGACCTGTTGCCCGCGTTGCGCCGCGCGGCCGCGGCCTGGCCCGTGCTGGTGGATTTGCTCAACGGCGTGGGCAGCACCGAAACCCTGCAGGCCGCGTTGGGCGCGGAGCGGGTGCTGGCCGGTACGGTGACCAGCCCCGTCACCCGGCACGCGGCCGGGCACATCACCGTGGAACGTCACCGCGGCCTGGGCCTGGCGCAGCATCCTGCGAGCGGGGAAGTGGCTGCGGCCTTGCGGGCCGCGGGCTTGCCGGTGCGCCTCTACGCCGACGCCGCCAGCCTGAAGTGGAGCAAACTGCTCACCAACCTGCTGGGGAACGCGACCGCGGCCCTGTTGGACTGGCCTCCGGCCCGCATCTATGCGCACCGCGGGCTGTTCGCGCTGGAGCACGCGCAACTGGTGGAAGCCCTGGCGGTGATGGATGCGCTGGGGCTGCCGGTGGTGGCGCTTCCGGGCGTGCCCAGCCGGGCTCTGGCCTGGGGCGCACGACACCTGCCGCCGTGGTTGTTGCAGCCCGTGCTGGTGTACAAAGTGGGCCGCGGCCGGGGGCAGAAGATGCCCTCCCTGCACCGGGATGTGCACGCGGGCCACGGGCAAACCGAAATTGCCGCGCTGCACGGCGCGGTGGCCCGTACCGCGGCGCGTTTGGGGCTGACCGCGCCCACCAACGCGCTGCTGGCCGACCTGGTGCAACGCATGGCCCGGGGCGACCTGTCCCCCGACGCGCTGCGCCACAACCCCGCGGCGCTGTTGGCCCGCTGGCACGCGGCGCGGAGGGCCGCGGCATGAAGCACGCCCCGACGCGGCTGATGCTGGGCGTGGTGCTCAGCGCGGTGGCACTGGCCGCGGTGCTGCTGACCGTGGACCTGGCCGCCCTGCGCGCGGCCCTGGCCGTGACCCCGCTGCCCGCGTTGGGGCTCGCCGGCCTGTGGTTCGGGCTGGCCATGCTGACCCGAGCCTGGGCCTGGCGGGCGTTGTTGGGCCCGCAAGTATCCTTCGGCCGCGCGTTTTGGGCCTTGCAAATCGGCTTTCTGGTCAACAACCTGGTGCCGCTGCGCTTAGGCGAACTGGCCCGGGCCTGGGTGGTACACCGGGAGGCCGCGGTCCCCTGGTCGCGGGCGCTGAGCAGCATAGCCCTGGCCCGCCTGACCGACGGCGCGCTGCTGGCGCTGGTGGTGGTACTGCTCTGGCCCGCGCACGCGGTGTTGCCGCGCGCCTGGGTCTGGCGGGCCGTCGCCCTGGCCCTGGCCGTGCTCGTGCTGGTGGGCGGCCTAGCCTGGGCCATGCGCGGACTGCGGGCCCGCCTGCCCGCGCGGTTGCGTGATGCCCTGGTCGAGGCCGCGGCCGTGGCGCAGAGGCCCGCGTTGGCCCGCTTCGCGCTCGGCAAGGCGCTCACCTGGGCCCTGCTGGCGGCCTACTACCGCGCGTTGGTGCGCGTTTGGGCACCCGACCTGGGCTGGGGCGCCACAGTATGGGCCATGGCCGCCTCGACGCTGGGCATTGCCGCGCCCTCTGCACCGGGCTACATCGGCGTGTACGAGGCCGCGGCCGTGGGCGTGTTGGCCGTGCTGCAAGTGCCCCAGGCCGACGCGCTGGCCTTCGCGCTGGTGCAGCACGGCCTGTACCTGTTGCTCACCACCCTGCTGGGCGTGCTGGCCCTGGCCCGCCTGGGTTGGAGCCGGGCCCGCTGGCGCGCCGAATGGGCCACGGCCCAAAGCACGGCATCGTCCTCCAGGAGGAATCGCCCATGAGCCGACACTACCTCATCACCGGCGGCGCCGGCTTCATCGGCGCCAACTACGCGGCCCGGCTGCTGGCCCGCGGCGAGCGGGTGACCATCTACGACAACTTCTCCCGCCGCGGGGCCGAAGTCAATGTCCGCTGGCTGCAGCAGCAGGCGCGGCCCGACGCGCTGCGCGTGGTGCGCGGCGATGTGCGCGACGCGGCCCTGCTCACCGCGGTCACCCGCGAGGCCGATGTGGTGGTGCACCTGGCCGCCCAGGTCGCGGTGACCACCTCGGTGCAAGAACCGCGCCACGACTTCGAGGTCAACGCGTTGGGCACCTTCAACGTGCTGGAAGCCGCCCGCCTGGCCCCTACCCCGCCCATCGTGCTCTATGCCTCGACCAACAAAGTCTACGGCGGCATGGAAACGGTGGCCGTGGTCGAAGAGGCCACCCGTTATCGCTACGCGGCCCTGCCCCACGGCGTTCCCGAGAGCCAGCCCCTGGACTTCCACTCCCCTTACGGCTGCTCCAAGGGAGCCGGTGACCAGTATGTGCGCGATTACGCGCGCATCTATGGCCTGCGCACGGTGGTCTTTCGCCAGAGTTGCATCTACGGCCCCCGGCAGTGGGGCATCGAAGACCAGGGCTGGGTGGCCTGGTTCGTCATCGCCGCGCTCAGCGGCCGCCCCATCACCATCTACGGCGACGGCAAGCAGGTGCGGGATGTGCTCTACATTGACGACCTGTTGGACGCGTACGATGCCGCGGTGGCGCGCATCGAAACGGCCGCGGGGCAGGTGTACAACATCGGCGGCGGGCCGACGCGTGCCATCGCCATTTGGGCCGAGTTCGGCCCCCTGCTGGAACGCATCCTGGGCCGGGCCATCCCCGTGACCTACGGCCCCTGGCGGCCCGGTGACCAGCGGGTGTTCATCAGCGACATCCGCAAAGCCCAGGCCGAGTTGGGCTGGGCCCCCCAGGTGGATGTGGAAACCGGCGTGCGTCGGCTGGTGGACTGGGTACGGCAGGCCCTGGCCGCGGAGTTGCGCGATGAGCCCTGAAGTCACCCACCCCTCGTTGGTGGACCGCACCGCGTGGTTCCTCATGCTGGCCGGGTTGCTGCTGGTGTTCCTGGGCCTGGGGCTGGACTACGCCTACACCCACTACGGCAGCGATGTGCAACGCGGCCTGCCCGTGCCGGTCCAGATTCGGGACCTGCGCGCCGGCCAATGGGCCTGGCTGGAACTTTCGGCGGCCTATTTCGCCCGCCGCTCGTGGTGGGTCAACCCCCTGGACCTGCTGTTTTGGGGCCTTTGGGTGGCCCTGGCCGGATGGCTGCTGCACCAGCGCCGGCGCATTTTCACCGCCGAGATGGATGCCGAATCCCTGGCCCGCGAACGCCGCCTCTTCCGCCGTTTTCGGCGCTAAACGCGCGGCACCCAAAATTGTCTAAAAAATTTACATGCCACCTCCCGGCGGCTGTGCTATAATAGAAATGTTCTTTGGGACGCGCTCGTCGCGGTATCCTGGCTGCGCGCCGTGACATCTGCCGTCCTGCGACGGCCATGCCAGGGGCCGCATCACCCTCGTGCCCGGCCCGAACAGGAGGTAAGATTGATGGACGAACAGCCCCGTGTGAATCTCAACACGGCCTCGCGCGAGGACCTGATTGCCGTGCCCGGCATCGGCCCCGCGCTGGCGGACCGCATCCTGGCGGCTCGCCCCTTTGCTTCGTGGGATGAGGTGCTGGCCGTGCCCGGCATTGGCCCGCGCGCGCTGGAACGCCTCAAGCCCTACATCACCTTGGGTGCGACCGAACCCACGCTCCCAGACGAGGCCGGCGAGGCCGACCACGCCGACGACGCGGCCTCCGAGCCCGCCGCGGCCGAAGGCCCCGCCGACGCAGCCCCGGCCGAGACCGAACCCGAGCCTCCGGACGAGGCCCCCGCGTTCGACGACGCGGCCTTCGAGCCCCCCGCCGCAGACGAAGGTCCCGCGGACGCGGCGTCGGCCGAGGCCGAACCGACCGCGCCCCCGTGGGAGGCGCCACCTTCGCAGGAGGAAGTCGGCCCCGCGGCAGCCCCCGAAACCGCGGTCACGCCGTCACCCCCCACTGCGTCCGACCGCGGCACCCAGGTGGGCCTGGCCTATGTGGTTCTGGCCTCGGTGTTGTCCTTTGTTTTGGCCGTCATCGTTACTTTGGCCTTGTTGGCCGGCATCAACGGCGGTCTGCGCTACGGCTCGCGGGCCCAGATGCGCGACGCCTACATCCGCTTCGAGGCTCTGGACAAGCGTCTCGGCGACCTGGACACGCAAATCCGACGCCTGCAAGACCGGCTCAGCGCGGTGGAAACCCAAACCCGCCGCATCGAAGCCCTGGAGAACGAGGTGGGTGCGCTGCAGAGCGACCTGGAAGCCACCCGCGCCGAAATGGAAGAAGCGCGCGCCCAAATCGAGACCCTGCAGGCCCAAAACGACCGTTTCCTCCAATTCTTCAAAGGCTTGCGTGATTTGATGGATGAGGCCTTTGGGCCCGCGCCCGATGAGTCGTCGCCCGCCGAAACGACGCCCACGCCGTCACCGACGCCCGGCACCACGCCCATCCCTACCCCCACGCCCATGTCGGGAGGTGAGTCATGAGCGGCCCCATGCCTGTGCCCCCACCGCAACCGTCCTTTGGGCAGCGGGTGGCGCGCTTTATCGGGCATCTGCTGCGCCTGGTGCTGTGGACTTTGTTCCTGGTGGCCGTGCTGGCCGGTCTGGCCATGCTCATCGGCTGGGGCATTCCGTATGTGGACCGCACCATCGTACAGCCCCTGCAGGATGCCCGGGCCCGGCTGGCGCATCTGGAGGACGCGCACGCCACCCTGGCCCAGCAAGTGGCCGCCAACGAAGCCCAGGTGGCCGACCTGGCCGACCGCCTGGACGCGCTGCAGGCCCGGCAGCAGGAACTGGCGGACCAACTGCAGGCCCTGGCTGCGCAGACCGACACCCTCACCGGCCAGAGCAGCGCCTATCAGGCCCACCTCGCCGACCTGGAAGACCGCATCGCGGCCCTGCAGGATTCGCTGGCCGACCTGGAGGCCCAGCAAGCCGACCTGGAGGCCCTGGGCGCGGACCTGACCGCGCTGCAGCGCCAATGGACCCTGCAGCGGGCGCTGCTGCATGTGAGTCAGGCGCGGCTGGCCCTGGTGCAAGAAGACTGGCGCCTGGCGCAAGAGGAAATGGACCGCGCGGCCGCGGCCCTGAGCGATTTGGCCACGCGCCTCAGCGACCCCCGCGCCCTCGAAGCCCTGGACGAGGCCCAAACCCGCCTGCGCCTGGCGCGCGGCAAGGCCCTCACCGCGCCCGACATCGCGGCCCGGGACCTGGATGTGGTGTGGACCCTGCTCAACCAGACCTTCCCGCCGCCGGGGCCGTTGCCCACCGCGGCCGCGTCCGAGGCCACCACGCCCGAGCCCATCCTCAGCCCAACGCCGACCTTCACGCCGACGCCCACCCCGCCTCGTCCCTGAACCCGCGCCCCCGGAGGT
>WGAK01000161.1 GCA_015494815.1 Anaerolineales bacterium
CGCAGGGTTTTGGCGCGCGGTCGCGTTCCTGGGCGACGAGGAATTCTACTTGCTGCTCTTCCCCTTCCTCTATTGGGTTGTTTCCGAGCGGCTGGGGTTGCGCCTGGGCCTGGCGTTGCTGGCTTCGGTGCAGGTCAACAGCGTGCTCAAGTTGGCCCTGCACCGCCCCCGGCCGTTTTGGGTGGATGCGGGCGTGCGGGCCCTGGCCGAGGGGCGTTCCTTTGGCGCGCCTTCGGGCCATAGCCAGAACGCGGCCGTGCTGTGGGGGCGCTGGGCCTGGGCGGGTTCGCGCGCGGCCCGCGCGGCCGCGGCGGGGCTCACGCTGCTCATCGGCTTGTCGCGGGTGGCGCTGGGCGTGCACTTTTGGGGGGATGTGCTGCTGGGTTGGGCCGTGGGCGCGGTGCTCTTGGGCGTCGTGGTGCGGCTGGAGCCCCGGCTGCAGGCCTGGGTATCGCGACGGGGGCCGTGGCCTGCGGTGGGCGGTGGCCTGGGTCTGGCGGCCTTGGTCGTGGGGCTGGCGCTGGTCTCGCGCGCGGCCTTCGCGGCCGCCACCCCACCGGCGTGGGCCGCGGCCTGGTCGTTGGACGGCGTGCTCACGGCCGCGGGTACCTGGAGCGGCCTGCTGGTGGGCTGGGCCTGGCTGCGGGGCCGGGGCGGTTTCGATGCCGCAGGCCCCTGGCGTCAGCGCGGCCTGCGGCTGGCCGTGGGATGGCTGGGCCTGTTCGCCTTGTGGGCCGGCCTGCGGGCCCTTTTCCCCGCCGGTGAGGGGTGGGCCCCGGCCGTGGCGCGTGGGGTGCGCTATGGGCTGGTGGGGTTCTGGATTGCGGGCGCCGCGCCGTGGCTCTTTCGCCGTTGGGGTTGGGCCACGGCCGCGCGTGGTATCCTTGAACCCCCAGGAGGCGCGTGATGAAGGTGGCTTTGTCCCTGGTCGTGCCGGTGTACAACGAAGAGGAGAACGTGCCGTTGCTGTACGAAGCCGTGCTGGCCGCCGCGGAGCACTTCCCCCAACCCTGGGAACTGGTGCTGGTGGACGACGGCAGCCAGGACCGCAGCCCGGCCTTGTTGCGCCAACTGGCCGCGCAGGACCCCGCGCATGTGCGGGTGGTGCTGCTGCGCCGTAATTTCGGCCAGACCGCGGCCATTGCCGCGGGCATTGACCACGCCCGCGGGGACATCGTGGTGCTGCTGGACGCGGATTTGCAGAACGACCCCGCCGACATCCCCAAACTGCTGGCCAAGATGGATGAGGGCTACGATGTGGTCAGCGGCTGGCGCAAGGACCGGCAGGACCCTTTTTGGACCCGGGTGCTGCCTTCCGCGGTGGCCAACTGGTTGATTTCGCGCGTCACGGGCGTGCCACTGCACGATTATGGCTGCACCCTCAAGGCTTACCGTCGCGAGGTGTTGCGGGAGTTTCGGCTGTACGGCGAGATGCACCGCTTCATCCCCGCGTATGCGGCCGCGGTGGGCGCGCGTATCACCGAGGTGCCGGTGCGGCATCACCCGCGCCGCTTCGGGCGCAGCAAGTACGGCCTGAATCGCATTGTGAAGGTGCTGCTGGACCTGATTACGGTGAAGTTCCTGCTGTCGTATTTCCACAAGCCCATTTATCTGTTCGGCGGCCTGGGGTTGAGCCTGAGCGGCCTGGGCGGGGCCATGTTGGCCTTCGTGTTCGTGCGTCGGGTGGTGTGGGGCATCAGCGCGCTGCGGTCGCCTTTCTTTCAGACCGGCTTGATGCTGGTGATTTTGGGTTTTCAGGCCGTGTTGATGGGGCTGATTGCCGAGTTGCTGGTGCGCACCTACCACGAGACGCAAGACAAGCCCACCTATGTGGTGCGCGAACGGCTGAATGTGGACCCGCCGTCGGCGCGGCGGTGAAAGCGGGTGGCCGCGAGGCGCCCCGAATGAGGCCCCTCGCGGCGGTGCTTAGCGCGCGTAATCCACGGCCCGGGTCTCGCGGATGACGGTGACCTTGATTTGGCCCGGGAATTGGAGTTGTTCCTCGATTTTCTTGGCGATGCCGCGAGCCAGGCGCTGGGCCGCCGCGTCGTCCACCTCGGTGGGGCGCACGATGACCCGCACCTCGCGGCCCGCCTGCAAGGCGAAACATTCCTTGACGCCCGGGAAGCCCTTGGCGATTTCTTCCAGCACTTTGACCCGCTTGATGTATTCTTCGACGCTTTCGCGGCGCGCGCCGGGGCGGGCCCCCGAGATGGCGTCGGCCACTTCGACGATGATGGCCTCCACGCTTTCCTGTTCCACATCGTGATGGTGCGCGGCCACCGCGTTGACCACCTTGGGCGGCAGGCCGTAATTCTTGAGGAAGTCCGCACCGATGAGCGCGTGGGGGCCTTCGATGTTGTGGTCCATGGCCTTACCGATGTCGTGCAGCAAGGCCGCGGTTTTGGCGGTTTGCACATCCGCGCCCAACTCCGCGGCCAGCATGGCGGCCAGTTTGGCCGTCTCGACCGCGTGGTGCAGTTGGTTTTGCCCAAACGAGGTGCGGAACTTGAGGCGTCCCAGCATCTTGAGCACTTCTTGGGGCAGGCCGGTGACGCCGGCCTCGAAAGCGGCTTCTTCGCCGGCCTCCAACACGATGCGCTCGACCTCTTCGCGCTCCTTGCTGACCACCTTCTCGATTTGCGCGGGGTGAATGCGTCCGTCCATGACCAGTTTGGTCAGCGCGCGGCGGGCGATTTCGCGGCGCACGGGGTCGAAACTGGAGATGGTCACGGCCTCGGGGGTATCGTCCACGATGAGGTCCACGCCCGCGGCTTGCTCGAAGGCGCGGATGTTGCGCCCGCTGCGGCCGATGATGCGGCCCTTCATCTCTTCCGCGGGCAGAGGCACCACCGCGGTGGTCAATTCGGCCACCTGGTCGGACGCGACCCGCTGCATGGCGATGGCCAGGATTTTGCGGGCCCGGCGCTCGCCTTCCTCTTTGGCCTCGGTTTCGATTTGGCGGATGATGCGCGCGATTTCGCGACGGGCCTCGTTTTCGGCCTGGCGCAACACCTGTTCGCGCGCTTCGTCGGGCGACAGGTTGGCAATCTCGTAGAGTTTGGCCTTTTGCTCCTCATACAAGCGCTCGATTTCGTTGGCCCGCTTGTCCAGCGCGCTCTGGCGTTTGTTGAGGCTTTGCTCGCGCTGGCTCAGGCGGTCCAGGCGGCGCTCCAGGTCTTCCCAGCGGCGGCGCAGGCGCTGCTCTTCTTGTTGCAGTTCGCGGCGGCGGCGGGCGATTTCTTGCTCGGCCTCGCGGCGCAGACGCTGGGCCTCGGCCTTGGCCTCGCGCTCGAGCGCGCGGGCCCGCTCTTGCGCTTCCTGAATCAGGCGCTCGGCTCGAGAGGCCGCGTCTTGCAGGGTTTGCTGGTCATGCACTTGCTTGCGCCACAACGCCAGGGCCGCGCCCACGGCCGCGCCCAAGACAACGCCCACGATGAGCCATAGCAATGCGTTCATCATTGTGCTGCTCCTTGTTCTTCCGGTTCCGAAGGGCCGGGGTGCAGGTGGGCCCAGGCGCGTCGCACCACCTGGCGCACCAGCCCTGGGGGAAAGCCCCTGCGGGCCAGGTAGGCGCTCAGGCGGCGGGCGAACACCGGCCAGGGCAGCCCCCGATAGCGCCGGAGGGCCCGTTGGGCTGCGTCCCAGGCCAGGGCCTCGTCGTCCACCGGGGCCAGCGCGGCCTCGATGGCCGCCTCGTCCACGCCTTTTTGGCGCAACTCGGCCCGCAGCAAGGCCCGACTGCGGGGGCGAAAGGCCAGCCGGTTTTCGACCCACTGCCGGGCAAACACCGCGTCATCGAGCCATCCGGCGGCGCGCAGGCGGGCCAGGGTAGCCTCGACGACCTCATCGGCGTAACCGCGGCGACGCAGGCGGCGGCGAATCTCGGCTGCGCTGCGAGGGCGCACGGCCAGCAGACGGGCCGCGTGTTGCCAGGCACGCCAGCGCGCGTCCGCATCCAGCAGGGCCTGCACCTGGGCGGCCGTGAGCCGTTGGCCGACCTGCAAGTCGGCGGCCACGGCCTCGGCCAGCGAGAACGCGTAGGCCCCGTCCAGGTAGACCCGCACCCGGTTCCCGCGGGCCTGCGGCTGCAACGCGGTGATGCGCCCTTCGGGTGTAGGTTCCATAAGGTTCCAACAAAAAACCGTGAGCGCCCCGGCTCACGGCGGTGACTTCCACACAAACACCAACATGCCGACCTCGCCCCCCAAGAGGGACGGGTGGCCGGTGTTCGACGGTTGGATTGCTGTCCGTACACGGCCCGGTGCGGGCCGGCTGTCGTCACCGTGACCGCGCGTGAGCGCGGGGGTGCCTATGCTGCCTCGTCGTCGGGCGGCGAGGGAACGGCCGCCTCGGGCAGCAGTTGGCTGCGAATTTGCATTTCCAATTCGTAGGCCAGGTCAGGGTGCTCGCGCAAGAACGCCTTGACATTCTCGCGCCCTTGCCCCAGACGCAGGTCGCCGTAGGAGTAGAACGACCCGCGTTTGGTGACCAGGCCCAGGTCTACGGCCAGGTCCAAGAGGTCGCCCTCTTTGGAGATGCCGTAGTTGTACAGGATGTCGAATTCGGCCGTGCGGAAGGGCGGCGCGACTTTGTTCTTGACCACTTTGACCCGCACCCGGTTGCCGATGACTTCAGAGCCGACTTTGATGCTCTGGATGCGCCGGATGTCGAGCCGTACCGAAGCGTAGAACTTGAGGGCCAAACCGCCGGGCGTGGTCTCGGGATTGCCGAACACCACGCCGATTTTGTGGCGCAACTGGTTGGTGAACAGCACGGTGGTGTTGGTTTGCTTGATGGCGCCCGAGAGTTTGCGCAGGGCCTGCGACATCAGGCGGGCCTGCATGGCCATGGGCGCGTCGCCCATGTCGCCCTCGATTTCGGCCCGTGGCACCAGGGCCGCCACGCTGTCCACCACCACGATGTCCACCGCCCCCGAACGGATGAGGGTCTCGGCAATTTCCAAAGCCTGTTCACCGGTGTCGGGCTGGCTGATGAGCAGGTTGTCCACATCCACGCCGATGCGCTCGGCGTAAGCGGGGTCCAACGCGTGCTCCATGTCAATGAACGCGGCCATACCGCCCAATTTTTGGGCCTCGGCCACGGTGTGGAGGGCCAGGGTGGTCTTGCCCGAGGATTCCGGGCCGTAGATTTCGGTGATGCGCCCCCGGGGAATGCCGCCCACGCCCAGGGCGATGTCCAGCGCCAGCGACCCGGTGGGGATGACATCCACCCGCAGGTGCTGGGCTTCGCCCAGGCGCATGACCGCGCCTTCGCCAAACCGCTTTTTCAGGGATTCCAGGGCCTGTTCCAGGGCTTGTTCCCGGCCTGACTCGACCTTCCGTTTGGCCATGATTCTTCTCTCCTCAGCGTACAAGTGTACTCCAGAGATGCCCATTTGACAAGGCGCGAAGAGTGCGCTCAAAAGTTACCGAGGGGGGTATGTCAGGTGCGACCTACTGTCCGCGGCGGGCATCCTCGCATGTGTCGTTGCGAAGGCGCGCAGCGCCCGGTAGGGGCGCACGGCATGCGCCCGCTCCTGACGCCGTTAGACAGGAGCCCATGCCACTTCGCGTGAGGCCCAAGCCCTCGTCGGGCCCACGCAGGAGATGGCTTCGCCGCCTGGCAGCGGTCAGCGAACAGGCGTCAGGTGTCAGCGCCCACGCCCCCAAAGTCACTTCCGGCCCTGCGCCCCAAGATGGCCTGTTCACGGATTTCGGCGGCATTTGCACGCGCCCAGGTGCGAAAACTCTGGAGGTGCGCGTCAATGTCGCCGGAGCGCGCGTAGCCTGCGGCGCGAAATGCACCGGCGCGTGGTTGCAAGGACGCTGCGCGCCTTGGCAACGCTGGCCGGTTTGCGGTCTTCGGCTTTTGGGTTTTGACAAACCTGCGCGCTACGGGTATACTTTGCTCAAATTGCCTGCAAGGAGTGGGGCTTTGGACGCACAAACGGTGGTTTTGGATATTCGTGACCTGCGCACCGAATTCGTCACCGAAGAAGGCATCGTCCACGCGGTCAACGGCATTTCGTACCAGTTGCACCAGGGCCAGACCATTGGTGTGGTGGGCGAAAGCGGCTCGGGCAAAAGCGTGTCCATGCTGTCGGTGCTGCGTCTCCTCCCCTCTCCGCCCGCGCGCATTGTGGGCGGAGAGGTCTGGTTTAAAGGCCAAAATCTGCTCGCCTTGCCCGAATCGGAGATGCGACACATCCGGGGCAAGGAAATCGCCATGATTTTCCAGGACCCCATGACTTCGTTGAATCCGGTGCTGAGCATCGGGTTCCAAATCATGGAGCCCCTGATGCTGCACCTGCGCATGGGCAAGAAAGAGGCCCGCGAGCGAGCCGTCGAATTGCTGCACATGGTGGGCATCCCTGAGCCTCACAAGCGGGTGGACGATTACCCGCACCAGTTCTCGGGCGGCATGCGTCAGCGGGCCATGATTGCCATGGCCCTGGCCTGTCAGCCCACGGTGCTCATCGCAGATGAGCCCACCACGGCCCTGGATGTGACCATTCAGGCCCAGATTGTGGATTTGGTCAAACGCCTGCGCGACGAAATCGGCATGGCGTTGATTTGGATTACCCACGACCTGGGCGTGGTGGCCGGGCTGGCCGACCGGGTCATCGTGATGTACGCGGGTCTGATTATGGAAGACGCGCCCGTGGACGAACTCTACGAGCGGCCTCAGCATCCCTACACCCGCGCGCTGTTGCGCTCGTTGCCGCGCATGGATGCGGAGGCCGGGCAGCCCCTGGAGGTCATCGAAGGGCTACCGCCCGACTTGCTGGAGATGCCTGCGGGTTGCCCCTTCGCACCGCGGTGCCCCTTCGTGCGCGACCAGTGCCGAACCGAACGACCGCCGTTGTTGGAAATCCAGCCGGGTCATCGGGTGGCCTGCTGGGTGGACATGGAGACCGGAGCGTTGCGATCATGACCCAGTCTGCTGCGTCTTCTGCCTCGAGCCAACCGCTTTTGCGGGTCGAAGCGTTGGTCAAGCACTTCCCCATCCGCCGCGGCATTATTATTCAGCGCCAGGTGGGTGCGGTGCGGGCCGTGGACGGCGTCTCGTTTCAGGTGCAGCCGGGCGAGACCCTGGGGCTGGTGGGGGAAAGCGGTTGCGGCAAGTCCACCTTGGGGCGCACCATCGTGCGCCTGTACAAGCCCACCCGAGGGCGTATCTTCTTGTGGGTGCAAGAGAATGGCGCCGGCCGTGAGGTTGAGTTGACCCATCTCAAGGGCGCGGAATTGCGGCGTATTCGGCGGCACATCCAGATGGTGTTCCAGGACCCTTACGCCTCGCTCAACCCCCGCATGAGCGTGGGGCAGATTATCGCGGAGCCGTTGCTGGTGC
>WGAK01000162.1 GCA_015494815.1 Anaerolineales bacterium
CGGAGGGCTCGAAGATGGCCGCGTAGTAGCGGTCCAGTTCCGCGTCGCTCAGGTGCGCGTAGCGCTGGGTGACCTGGATGTTGCGGTGGCGGGCCAGGGTCTGGGCCAGTTTCAGGTTGCCGCCCGACCGTTTCAGCACGCGGGTGACGAAGTAGTGGCGAAAGGAATGCGGCGTGATGGTGCCCTCGGCCTCGGGGCCCAAGGCCTCGCGCACGCGTTGGCGCACGATGGCCCGACCGGTGACCGTGCTGATGGGCAGCACCCGCTTGCCCACCCGCTTGTCGTGGCGCGCGAACATGGGCAGCGTGCCCAAGGGGCGGCCGCTGCTGCCGTCCAGCAAGGCGCGGGCGCGCAGGTAATCTTGCAGCGCGGCCAGGGCCCGCTGCGAAAAGCGCACCACATCCTGCCGATTGCCTTTGCCGATGACCAGGGCCCGGCCTTGCTCCCAATCCATGTCGCCGCGACGCAGGCCGCACGCCTCGTGCACGCGTAGCCCCGTATCGGCCAGGGTGAGCAAAAAGGCCCGGTCGCGCAGCAAACGCAGCCGCTGCCGCGGCGCTTCGGTGCGCGCGGCCACGGCCCGCAGGCTCTCGGCATAGGCCAGCACCTGCTCGATGGCCCGATAGGGGAATTGCGGCAGCCGCGGGCCCGGACGCCGCCCGTGCTGGCGCAGCATGAATTTGAGGCGCTCCATGTTCAATTCGGGGCGCCAGTTGCCCGCCACGAACGCGTAGAAGCCCTTGACCGCGGTCAGATACAACTGCTCGGTGGCCGGGGACAGGTGCTTGAGGTCCCGGGCGAAATCGGCCAGCCAGGCCTCTTGCAAAGCCAGCAAAGGCGTCTGGTCGGCCGCGCGGCCCCGTTGGGCCAGGCTGTGCTCGAAGGCCCGCAGCGCGCGGGCGTAGGTGCGGGCGGTGTTGCTGCTGCGGGCCAGGCGCACCACATCCAGATACGCGGCGATGGCCTGGGCCACGCTCAGGGTGGAGGTTACCTCGTCCGGGGACAAAGGCGTGCTCATGGCAGGCGCTCAGGCGACCGCCGGGGGCCGGGCCCGACGCCAGGCCGCGTCGGCCGTGGCTTGCTCGAAAGCGTGCGCCAGCCGCAGCAGAATGTCTTCGCGAAAATCGGCCGCGAAGAACTGCGCGGCCAGGGGCAGGCCCTGCTCGTCGAACCCCGCGGGGATGGAGATGGCCGGCACCCCCGCGTGGTTGGCCGTCACGGTCAGTTGGTCGGCATACTGCATCAGCACGCTGTCGCCATACACCGCGCCCAGCGGAAAAGCCGGCGTGGGCGTGGTGGGCGTCAGCAACGCGTCCAGCCGGTACGGCCCCTGCGGGTCGAAGATGGTCTCGAAATCGCGGCGGATGAGGGTGCGCACCCGCAGCGCGCGCTCGTAATAGCGGGCGCTGTATTGCGCCGCGCTCACATACATGCCCATGAGGATGCGCAACTTGGGCTGCAGCCCAAAGCCTTGCCCGCGCGTCTTGCGATACATGGCCCGCAGGTCGTCCACGGGCTCGGGCGTGCGATACCCGTACTTTACCCCATCATAGCGGTGCAGGTTCGAGGCGGCCTCGACCCGCGAGATGACGAAATAGGCCGGGATGCCGTCGCGCGTGTGGGGCATGGGCACATCGGGCACGATGACCGCGCCCAGGGCTTCCAGCGTTTGGGCCACGGCCTCCACCGCGGCCCGGATGGCAGGCTGCACCTCCTCGGTGTACACCTCGCCCGTGGCCGGGTCCACCCGGGTGATGCGGAAGTAGTCGGGCGAGAGGCCGATGCGCAGGCCCTGCACCCCTTTCGCCAATTCGGCTACATAGTCGGGGACGGGCAAGGTCACGGCCGTGGCGTCGTGGGGGTCGGCCCCGGCCATGACCTGCAACGCCAGAGCCGCATCGGCCGCGGTGCGGGTGAGCGGCCCGGGGGTGTCCATCGAGGACGCGAACGCGATGAGCCCGTAGCGGGAGACGCGGCCATAGGTCGGTTTGAGCCCGACCACGCCGCAAAAGGCCGCCGGCTGGCGAATGGAGCCCGCGGTGTCGGTGCCCACCGAGAGCGGCCCTTCGTAGGCCGCGACCGCGGCCGCGCTGCCCCCCGACGAGCCCCCCGGCACCCGGCTCAGGTCCCACGGGTTGCGGGGCGTGGGTTGGAACGCGCTGGACTCGTTGGACGAGCCGAAGGTGAATTCGTCCAGGTTGACCTTGCCCAACAGGATGGCACCTGCGGCCTCGAGGCGGGCCACCGCGGTGGCCGTATAGGGGGCCACGAAGTTGGCCAGGATGCGCGACCCGGCCGTAGAGGGCGTTCCTTCCACGGTGAAGATGTCTTTGGCCGTGAACGGCACCCCGGCCAGCGGGCCCGGGTCCTCGCCTCGGGCCAGGGCGCGGTCAATGGCCTCGGCCTGGGCCAGCGCCCGTTCGGCCGTCACGGTGATGAACGCGTGCACGCCGGGCGCGGCCCGATGCACGGCTTCGGGGTCCTGGCCGGGCTCCAGCAGGCGTCCGGCCGCACCGTCCACGCGCGCGATATGCGCCAGCAGCGCTTCGGTGACCTCGCGGGCCGAGACCTGGCGTTCCCGCACTAAGCGGGCCAGGGTATGCGCGTCATACGACCACAGTTCGTTCATGGGCTACCTCGATGCTCAGGTTAGCGTCTCGTGGGGGATGTCGGGTACGACCACATAGCCCTCCGCGTCGGTTTCGGGGGCTTGGCGCAGCAGCGCGTCCCGGTTGGGGTAGGGACGCCAGGCGTCGTCGCGCAGCGGAGCGCGCCGCGGCGGGGTGTAGGGCACGCCGTGGGAGGTGATGGGCGTGTCGGGCGGGATGGGCGTGGCCTCCAACTGATGGATGGCCTCCAGTTGGCGATTGAGTTCCCGCCGCAAATACTCGGCCTCTTCGGGCGTGAGTTCCAGGGCCGCGAGTTCGACCAGATGCGCGAACAAGGCCGGGGAAATCTCTTCGGGCATGGCGACATCCTCAGGTCTGGGATGTCGCTATTGTAACATCCCAGACCCGAGGTGCAAGCGCGGTGGGCGTGCGGCCATCTCGGAAAGCGACGCCTGGGCATCACTTTGGGATGCGATAGGGCGAGAAGGCGGTAAAGCGAATGGGCGAATGAGCGGATTTGCGAATGGGCGGATGTCTGCTCGCGCTTACGCATGGCCCAATCGCGCCCTGATTTGTGTCAATTTTGCGCGCTTAACGCCTGCATATGCGGTATAATGAGACTTGAAACCCAGCCGAGGAGCAGGGACGATGCCTTCGCCGACGACATCGCGCTACATTACCAGCCTTATGCCTGCGCCCCTGCGGACTGTGCACCGGCCGCCGCCATGACGCCCCGCTGGGCCACTTTCTGGCCGGTGCCATACAGGCGGCGCCCCGGTGGGCATCGGGACGCCGCGTGGAGGTGGTGGAGACGCAGTGCATGGCCTTGGGCCATGACCACGGCCGTGTGGAGGTGCGCCTGACGGAATCGTTGTCTTGAAAGGATTTTTTCTCGCAGGAGGCACCATGTCCGCGGATTCGGAAACGACCTTCTACATTGCGAATGCCTTGATGCGTCAGGCTATGGTTGCCATCGCCGAAATCATGGGCGAGCGCGGGCTGCACATTGTCTTGCGCAACGCGGGGTTGGAGCGGTACATCAACCATTTACCGCCCAACGACCCCGAGCCGGCCATTTCGTTTGAAGACTACGCTCGCCTGAACGCGGCCATCGAAGAGTTCTACGGCCGCGCCGGCAAAGGGATGCTGCGGCGTATTGGGCGGGCTTCCTTTTACTATGGCCTGCGCGAGCAACCCAAATTGTTGGGCCTGTTGGGCCGGGCCATCAAGTTGCTGCCCGAACGCCAGCGCATCAAGACGGTCTTGCAGCAAATGGGCCAGGCCGTTTCCACGATTTCCACCCCTGAAACCGAGTTCTGGATTGAGGAGGACGGCGACACCATCGCCTATTGTTTCCGCCCTTGCGCGCTTTGTCGGGGACGCCACGCCGACCACCCCGTGGGTCACCTGCTGGTGGGTTCCATCCAGACCGCGGTGCAGTGGGCCACGGGCAAGACTTACACCGTGGTGGAAACCCAATGCATGGCCATGGGCCATGACCACGGCCGCGTGGAAGTGCGTTTGAAGGAATAGCCTCCGGCCGCGCGCGGCGGCCTTCGGCCAGCGGACTCGTGGGGCCCTGGCACAGTTGGGGGAACGAAGCGAAGCGCGCGGCGGTCGGGACGTTCACCCCAGGAGGTGGTCGTGATGAACGCCGTTGCTGCCGCGCGTCGCACGCGTTGGGGACTGCTGGGCCTGTTGGTGGGCGCTCTGCTGGCCTGCCGGCTGCCGGCGGTGGCCTGGCCCCGGTCTGTCGCCGGCAGCCGACAGGCCAACAGAGCGCCCACCAACAGGCCCAGCAGTCCCCAACG
>WGAK01000163.1 GCA_015494815.1 Anaerolineales bacterium
ATCACCGACACTCCTGCCCCAGGGGGCGTCATAGAGTATACCGCGGCCCGCTATGGAGGCGTAGGCGTGGGCGGCGCGGGCGTCGGCGTGGCCGTGGGTGGCGCGGGCGTGGCGGTCGGCCCGGCCGCGGTGGGGGTGGCCGTGGGCGGCGCGCCCGTCGCCGTGGCCGTGGATGTGGCGCCCGGCGTGGCCGTGGGCGTTGGGGTCGGCGTCGCCACCACGCGGATGAGCACCCACACGGGCTGGGCCGCGTCGTCGCCGACGCCGAACTCGGTGCCCTTGTCGGAGCGCAACTTCCAGAAGCCCTGGTACTCGCCAGGGGTGGCGGGTGCCTGCATGGTCACACTGACATCCACCATATCGCCGGGCGGCACCACCCTGGGCAACGGCACCCGGTCGGGCGCGCCCATTTGCTCGCCCCCGGCGAAGGCCAGCGCGAACCCCGTCGTCCAGGTGCAGGTGCCGCGGTTGATGAGCCGCCAGGTCTTGGTGAAGGTCGCACCGGGGGCCATCTCGGTGCCGTCGGGCACGGTGACATCCTGGACAAAGCCCGCGGCCAGGCAACGGGGCGTGGGTGTAGGGCGCGCGGTGGGGCTGGCCGGCGGCGTAGGGCTCGTGAGGGACGGTGTAGGCGACACGACCGCAGGGGCCGACGCGACCGGTGAGACCGCGGTCTGCAACGCCTGGGAGGTCTGCAACGCCTGGGTGAGGTACCCGGCCACATCGGGGGTGTACGCGGGAGCCGGCGCGCGGGCCAGCAAGCGCATGGCCGCCACGCCCGCGCCGCCGCACAGCAACAGCGTGGCCAGAAAACCGGCCACGGCCCAGAGCAATTGCCGTTGACGCGTCATCGCCTCCTCCTGGGGGGATATGGCCGGTGCGCGGCGCGCGACCGGCGCAAAGACGCGCGCGAAGGCCCCACGGGCCCCCGCGCGCGTCGGTGGTGGGGTTTACGGCACCAGCACCTTCGGTTCGACCCACACGGCCCAGTCCTGGGCCGAGGACCCGTTGGCCATGACCGCCAGCACCAGACGGATGGACTGCCCGGCCAGGGGGCTCAGGTCAATGTCAATGAATTGCAGGGTGCCGTCGCAGGTCTTGTGCCACTGGCCCAGGGGGTGCAACGTATCGCTTTCGTCGCGGTAGTTGACCTGGAAGATGACATCCCCGACGCCGCAACCGCCACCGCCCAGGGCCAGGAAGCCAATCTTGGCCTGGAAGTGGTACCCGTCCACCACCGTGATGGGCGGATACAGGCCGCTGATGGCACCGTCGTTCACCCACTGCGGGTGCGTTTCCAGAATTTGCGACGAGGTGGTGCCGTCTTCCAGCAGTTTGCCCGGCTGCGGCTTGACGAAGCCCCGGTCGTCATCGTCGGGCCCGTCAAAGGGCAAGACGCCCGCACCGCTGACCCACTGCGCGGAGGACGCGTCCTCATACAGGTTGTACACCGGCGGCGGAGGCGGCGGCAGGGTGGGCGCCACGACCTTGATTTCGACCCAAAAGGCCGTGTTGCGGTCTGCGCCAATGCCGAAGCCCTCGCCCCCGTCCGAGCGCAACTTCCAGTAGCCCTTGTACGTGCCCTCGTCCGCGGGGGCGGTCAGTTCCACGCTCACATCCACCGTCTCGCCGGGGTCCACCGCGTGGGGCAGGTTGACATCGGCCGGCCCGTTCATGTGGTCGCCGTGGTCGAAGTAGACCTCGAAGGCCGTGGTCCAGGTGCACGAGCCCACATTGCGCAGCCGCCAGGTCTTGGTGAAAGTCTCACCGGGCGGGAAGGTCGTGCCGTCGGGCACGGTCACATCCTTCACGAAACTCGCGGCCAGGCACGGGGGCGTGGCCGTCGGCACGGGCGTGGCGGTCGGAGCGGGGGTTGCCGTCGGCGCGGGCGTGGGAGGCACCGCGGTGGACATCGGCGTCGGCGAAGCCGCGGGGCTGCCGCCCGCGGGCGGCGGGGAGCCCGCCGGGGTTGTCGCCGACGGCCCTCCGGCGCCGGGCGCGGGGGGCGTGGGGCTGAGCAGCGCCTGCAGCGTGGCCGCGGCCCAGGTCGCCACCTGCGCGTCCGAAACGCCCGTGGGGGTACCGGGGGCCGCGGTCATGCGCCGCCCCAAAAACACGGCCCCGGCCAGCAAGCCGCAAAGCAGCAACACTGCGGCCAGCCCGCCGCCAATCCAGAGCCATTTTTGCCGTGTGGACATTGCCACCTCCTAAATCTGAAAAACCACACGGCGGCCAACCGGACCTGCAGTCCGGCAGGGCGGCCGCCGCTCTCGTCCTATCCTCCCTCCTCAATCCCGCAACTCCCCATGCAGCATCGCGAGCCCAGCCTGTTCAGGAGGGGCCTGCTTTCAGGATATCAGAGATTTGTTAAAAATCAAGCCCGGCCCCCAGGCCAAGGGTTGACGCCGCGTCTGGGGCTTGGCTAAGATAGGGGCGGTAATGCAACATACCCTGCCTTGCATGCCAATCTCAACGCGAAAAGGAGGGCAAGATGGCCGTGAAACTGCAACCCCTGGCCAATCGGGTGGTGGTCAAGCCCATCGAGGAAGAAGAGCGCACGCCTTCGGGCCTGGTGTTGCCGGAAACCGCCAAGGAAAAGCCCCAGAAGGGTGAAGTGCTGGCGGTGGGCCCGGGTGAATGGAACGAGGACGGCGACGGCCGCATCCCCATGAGCGTGAAGGTGGGCGACAAGGTCATCTTCGCCAAGTACGCCGGCACCGAGGTCAAGGTGGACGGCGAGAAGTTGCTCATCCTGCGGGAGAGCGACATCCTGGCCATCGTGAGCGAAGACTAAGGCACGGCATTGCCCTGCCCATACCCTGACCCAAGTTTGCCAAGGAGGTGACCCTATGGCTGCCAAGCAAATCGTATTCGCGGATGAAGCCCGCCAACGCTTGAAGAAAGGCATTGACATCCTGGCCAAAGCCGTGGCGACCACCCTGGGCCCCAAGGGCCGCAATGTGGCGCTGGACCGCAAGTTCGGCGCGCCTTCCATCACTCACGACGGTGTGTCGGTGGCCAAGGAAATCGAACTGGAAGACCCCTTCGAGAACATGGGCGCGCAGTTGCTCAAAGAGGCCGCGACCAAGACCAACGACATCGCGGGCGACGGCACCACCACTTCCACGGTGCTGGCCCACGCCATCGTGACCGAGGGCATGAAGGCCCTGGCCGCGGGTGCCAACGCCATGCTGCTCAAGCGCGGCATCGAGAAGGCCGCCAAGAAGGCCGCCGAGGCCATCAAGGACGCGGCCATTGAAATCAAGACCAAAGAGCAGATGGCGCATGTGGCCGCCATCTCGGCGCAGGATGAGGAAATCGGCAACCTGATTGCCGAGGTCTTCGAGAAGGTCGGCAACGACGGCGTCATCACCGTGGAAGAATCCAAGGGCCTGGAATTCGAGACCGAGTATGTCGAGGGTATGCAGTTCGACCGCGGCTACATCTCGCCGTACTTCATCACCGACCCCGAGAACATGGAGGCGGTGGTGGAGAACCCCTACATCCTGGTCTACGACAAGAAGATTTCCGCGGCCCAGGACCTGGTGCCCTTGCTGGAGAAACTGCTGCAAATCGGCAAGCGCGACCTGGTGATCATCGCCGAGGATGTGGAAGGCGAGGCCCTGGCGACTTTGGTGCTGAACAAACTGCGGGGCATCCTGAACGTGCTGGCCGTCAAGGCCCCCGGTTTCGGTGAGCGCCGCAAGGCCATGCTGCAAGACATCGCCATCTTGACCGGCGCGCAACTCATCTCCGAAGAAACCGGCCGCAAACTGGAAGGCGTGACCATCGAGGACCTGGGCCAGGCCGAAAAGGTCGTGTCCACCAAGGAAGACACCACCATCATCGGCGGCAAGGGCGACCCCGACATGATTAAGGCCCGCATCGAGCAAATCAAGGCCGAAATCGAACGGGCCACCAGCGACTACGACCGCGAGAAGTTGCAGGAGCGCCTGGCCAAGTTGGCCGGTGGTGTGGCCATCATCCGGGTGGGTGCGGCCACCGAGACCGAACTGAAAGAGAAGAAGCACCGGGTCGAGGACGCGGTGAGCGCCACCCGGGCCGCGGTGGAAGAGGGCATCGTGCCCGGCGGCGGCGTGGCTCTGCTCAACGCCATCGAAGCCCTGGAAGGCCTGAAGGGCGACAACGAGGACGAGCAGATGGGCATCAACAGCGTGCGCAAGGCCCTGAGCGTGCCCATGCGCCTCATCGCCCAGAACGCGGGCGTGGACGGCTCGGTGGTGGTCGAGCATGTCAAGCGCCTGCAGGCCGAAAAGGGCAACAAGCGCATCGGCTACAATGTCCTCAGCGAGAAATACGAGGACATGGTCGAGGCCGGCGTGATTGACCCGGCCAAGGTGACCCGGGGCGCGCTGGAGAACGCGGCGTCCATCGCGGGCATGATTCTGACCACCGAGGCCCTCATCACCGATGTGCCCGAAGAAGAAAAGGGCGGCAACACCCCGCCTGCGCCCGAGTTCTAAGCCCCGGCTCTTTGCCGAACAAACCACCGAGGCCCCGTTTGGGGCCTCGGTTCGTTTTACGATGGATTTCGCCCTCGCCGCTCGCCTTACTCGCGCGTTGCGTCTGGCTCCCCGCTGGCGCGCATCTGCTCGTGCATCCACGCCCGCACGGCCGCGGCCGAGGTCATGGTGAGCGCGGCCTGGGCCCACTCGCGCGCCTGCTCTAAGGTCACGGCCCGCAGCGCGGCCTTGACCCGCGGGATGGCGGGCGGGTTCATGCTCAACTCGTCCACGCCCAGGCCCACCAGCAGCACCGCGGCTGCGGGGTCCCCGGCCAGTTCGCCGCACACGCCCACCGAAATGCCCGCCGCGCGCGCCGCCTCCACCGCGCGGGCCACCAGGCGCAGCACCGCGGGGTGCCAGGCGTCGGCCAGATGCGCCACGCGCGGATGGGTGCGGTCCGCGGCCAGGGTGTACTGGCTCAGGTCATTGGTGCCCAGGCTGAAGAACGCCACCTCGGGGGCCAGGGCGTCGGCCAGCAGCGCGGCCGCGGGGATTTCCACCATGATGCCCAGGGGCGTCTCGGGGTCGAAAGCCACGCCCCGCCGCCGCAAGTCGTCTTGGGCCTGCGTCCACAACGCGCGCGCGGCCCGCACTTCGTCCAGGGTAGCCACCATGGGCAGCATGACCGCCAGGCGATGCCCCACCGCGGCCCGCAAGAGCGCGCGGGCCTGGGTCAGAAACAGGTCGGGGCGGTCCAGGGCCATGCGAATGCCCCGCCAGCCCAGGAAGGGGTTGGGCTCGGGGCCTTCTTGCAAATAAGGCACGGCCTTGTCGCCGCCGATGTCCGCGGTGCGCACCACCAGAGGGCGGTCACCCAGCGCCTCGGCCACGGCCCGGTAAACCCGATATTGCTCGTCTTCGTCGGGCGGTGCGGCCCGGTTGACGAACAGGAACTCGGTGCGCATCAGGCCCACGCCTTCCGCGCCCAGAGCCACGGCCCGCCGGGCATCGTCGGGGGTGACGATGTTGGCCCATACGGCCACGCGATGGCCGTCGCGGGTGCGCGCGGGGCGCAAATCGGCCCGCACCGCGCGCACCTGGGCCTGTTGCCGCGCGCGGAGCCGTTCCACCACCGCCTCGGGCGGCTGCACCCATACCTGGCCCGTGTCGCCATCCAGGGCCAGCAGGGTGCCGGGCGCCACGCCCAACACCGGCGCGCCCACTCCCACCACCGCGGGAATGCCCAACGAACGGGCCAGCACGGCCACATGTGAAGTCGGCCCGCCCAGCGCGGTGACGATGCCCACGATGGTCTCCGGGTCCAATTGGGCCGTATCGGAGGGGGTCAAATCTTCGGCCACCAGAATGCCCGGCGTGGGGCCTTGCAGCGTCACAGCCTGCCCACCCAGCAGCAGACGCAGCACCCGGCGTTGCACATCGTGCAGGTCCACAATGCGGGCCTGCAGATACGGGTCGTCCAGGCTCCGGTAGGTCTCGACCAGGTCGTCCAACACCCGCTTCCAGGCCCAGGCCGCGGGGCGACCTTGCAAAATCCAGGCCCGGGCCCGGCCGCGCAGCTCGGGGTCCTGCAAGAACAGGGCGTGGGCGTCGAAAATCGCGGCCTGGGCCTCACCGGCCCGGACGGCGGTGCGCGCCCGCAACGCCTGCACCTCGGCCTCGGCCTGGGCTAAGGCCTGCTCCAGGCGACGCCACTCGGCCTCGGGGTCCGCCACCGGACCTTCGGGCACGGCCAGGGTCGCGGGCATGAGCCGCACCGCGGGGCCTACCGCGGCCCCCGGCGACGCGGGAATGCCCTGCCAGGTGGTGCCGGCCTGGGGGGAAGCCGCCACCGGCGGCCCCGCGACGGGCCGGGCCCCGGGCAAAGGCTCGGCTTCCATCTCGCCAAAGCCACTGCGCACCAGGTCCACCAGGGCCTCGACGGCCGCGCGCGCATCGGGGCCCTGCGCGGCCAGGGCAATCTCGTGCCCCTGCTGCACGCCCAGCGCGGTCACCTGGCCGATGCTCTTGGCGTTCACCCAGTTGG
>WGAK01000164.1 GCA_015494815.1 Anaerolineales bacterium
AAGCGCCGCTGTTGAATCAAGGCCGCGTCACGCAGGCAGATGGGGCACCAAAACAGGGTTTTCTGCCAGCGGGGGCTGCCGCCGTAGGTCAGGCTTCCCGGCTGCTGGTCGGTCACCGCCAGCCCGTCGTGCAGCCGCGGCGCAGGCCATTTGCCCTGGGCCGTGGCCGTGCCGTGCAGGCGCAGGGCGCGCAGGTCAAAGGTCACATCCAGCCGATAGTGGGACGGGCAGGCCGTGGCCAGGGGCGCCGCCGCGGGGATGGGCGCGCCGGGCACAAAGCGCCGGGCCTGGGTCGTGTGGAAGAGAGCCCCCGCCGCGGCCGAGGCCAGCAACAGGGCAACGCCGACACCGGCCGCCACGCGCGACCAGCGCCGCTCCGCGGCATCCACCACGCGGGGAAGCCGACGCACCAGTGCGGCCACGGCCAGCAACGCCGCCCCGCCCGATAGCAGGGTCCAGGTCAGCCGCTGCCACAGCAGCAGCCGTTGAAAAGGGGCAAATCCGGTGACCGATGAAAAGGGGAAATGCCCCATCGGCGCGAGCAGGCGGGTGGTGTCTTGCAGGTCGTGGGTGAACACGATAGCCAGGCCCAGCCCCACGGCCAACGCCCGCCGGAGCGCGGGTTGAGGCACGAGAAGATGCAACAGCAAGGTGAGGGCGACGAAGACCGCCAACGCCGAAACGCCGAACAGCGCCAGGTCCGCCCCTGCATAGCGCACGGCCAGCGCGCCGTAGCGGGGCACCGACACGGCGAGTACATACAGCACCGCAGGGAGCAGCACCAGCGCGGTCAAGGTGAGGCCGGCCGCCACCTTGCCCAGCCAAACCCAGCCCGCCGGGCCGCTGCGCATCCAGAACATGGCGTACCCCTCACCCCGCGACTCCCGCTCCAGCAAAGGCACCCAGGCCAGGAAGACCAGCAGACCAGCCGGAAGGATAGTCTCCAACGGTGACAGCAACTGCGCTGGCAAGATTACCCACGGCATGGATGGGGAAGGGCTGATCAACACCGCGGGCAGGGCGAAATTCAACGCCAGGAGCCACCAGAGGGGCGAGCGCCACCCCTGGCGGAGTTCGTAGCGCAGCACCGCGCGGAAAGTGCGCCAGCCTGTCTTCATGGCCGTCCCTCCAGCACCTCGGCGCCGCGCTGCACATACACGTAGGCGTCTTCCAGCCGCGGGGCCGCGGGTTGGGCGTCGGCGATGGGCGGCGCCCCCGCGCCGAGCCACAAGAAGCGCACCTCCATCCGACCGGAGCCGTCTTCCAGCACCCGGGTGCGCACCGGCACCACCCCCTTCCCGCCGATCTGCCGCGCGGTGCGCGGCAGCACCACGCGCCAGACCTTGCCCTCGGCCAGCCGGATCAGGCCGCTCACGGGGCCCTGGTAGCGCACTTCGCCTTCCCGCAACACGGCCACCCGGTCGCACAGCAAGGCCACATCCTCTACCAGGTGCGAGGAAAACACCACCGTGTGCTCCTGCGCGTATTCCAGAATCCAATCCTTGAAGCGCAGGCGCTCCTCGGGATCCAGCCCGGTGGTGGGTTCGTCCAGCACCAGCAGCGGGGGTTGGCCCAGCAGGGCCTGGGCCACCGCGAGGCGCTGCTTCATCCCGCCGGAGTAGGTGCGGATTTTGCGGCGCGCGGCCTGGCGCAAACCGGCCCAGGCCAGCAGTTCGTCGGCCCGCGCGGCCGGTTCGTCCAGACCGGCGAGCAAGGCCATGTAGTGCAGGAATTCCCAGCCCGTGAGTTGGGGGTACAGGGCATATTCCTGCGGCACATAGCCGACTTGCCGCCGCACCTGCAGGGGCGCGCGGGTGGTGTCAAGGTTCAACACCTGCACCCGCCCCGCGATGGGCGGCAGCAGCGCGGTGAGCAGGCGCAGGAAAGTGGTCTTGCCCGCGCCGTTGGGCCCCAGCAGGCCAAACACCCCGCCCTGGGGGATACTCACCGTGGCCCCACGCAACGCGGGCCGCGCAGAACGCGGATATTGATAGGTGACTTGTTGGAAATGAACGGC
>WGAK01000165.1 GCA_015494815.1 Anaerolineales bacterium
GCGCCACGACCTGGACACCTGGGTGGCCGAATTCAGCCAGCGCCTGGAACAGGTCAAGGACGAATTCCGCACGGCCCTGGCCGACCTGCAAGCGCGCTTGCAGGCCTTAGAGCCGCGGCTCAATCGGGTGGAGGCCTGGGAAGACTGGATGGATGAGCGCGTGCGCCAGGAAGACACGTTGCGCCGTCAGGTGACCCAGGTGCGCCTGCAAGTCGAAGAAGTGGACCGCCGGCTGCACGAACGCTTAGAGGCCCTGCGCCTGCTGCAAGAGGACCGCGAGCGCACGGCCAAGCGCCTCATTGACCTGCAAGGCGAGGTCAGCGCGCTGCGCAAGCGTGTCGAAGAGCGCGCCGCGGCCCATACCCTCGTCCAAGAAGACCTGCGCAAACTGGAGAAACACCTGCAGGCCCTGCAGGCGGCCGAAGACGAGCGCCGCCGCGAGCAGCGTGAGTTCCTCGAAACCTTAGCCCGCAAGCAGGCCGACTACGAGCGTACCTGGAAAGAGTGGGAAGCCCGCTTCGCCGCGCTGGACGAAGTGCGTCAGCGCGCGGAAAAGCAGGTGCAAACCATGTTCAACCTGGCCCGCGATGTGCGTCAGGCCCAGCAGACTTTCGAGGAGGCCTACGAACGCCTGGAGCGGCGCATTCACGAAGTGACCGAGATGCAGCGGCTGGCCGAAGAGCGTTTCCGCCAGGAATGGATGACTTTCAAGGCCGACGACCAAAAGCGCTGGACCAACTACCTGCTGGCCCAGGAAGAGCAGCAGCGCGAAATCCAGCGCCTGTTGGACGCGCTGCGCGCGGACCTGAACCAGGTCGAGACCCGCACCGCTACCTTAGCCGACCAACTGGAGGCCACCGACGACCTCATCGCCCGCCGCTTGCGCGAGTTGCTCACCCTGGCCCGCTCCTGGCTGGAGGCCTACGAACGCACCAGCGGGGCCTTTGGACCCGGAAGCACCCCGGAGGCGACCTCATGAGTGCGAACACCGACGCCCTGGCCTGGGCCCGGGCCGAACTGGCCGCGGCCTACGCCGACCGCCGCCGCGGCAACGAAGGCCGTGCCCGGGTGCGCGCCCGGCGCATCGCCGGCGCGCTGGCCACCGAATACCTGCGCCGTCAGGGCCAAAGCCATCCCTACGGCCAGAACGCGCTGCGCATCTTGCAGCATCTCTGGAAGCGCCCCGAACTCTCGGGCCGCACCCGCCTGGCCCTGACCCACCTGCTCATGAAGGTGGACACGAACTTTCGGCTGCCGCCCGGCGTGGATTTGCTGCACGATGTGCAGGTGCTGGCCCAGGAATTGTTGGGCGAAGACCTGCGCCCCGCGGCCGAGGAGACGGCGGCATGAAGCGCGCCCTGGCGCTGACCACGGCCGCGCTGTTGGGCGCGGCCGCGGTGTTCCTGCCCCTGAGCGGCCCCTGGACGGGCTGGGTACGCGTGGCCGGCTATACCTTGCTGGCCTGGGCCGCCACCTGGCCGGCCCACCGTTTCACCTGGGGCCGCGCCGCGGTCACGGTGCTCATCGTGTGGGCCCTGCATATCTGGCGCCTGGGGAACCCGGCCGCGGCCGTGGCCGAAGCCTGGTGGGCCCTGCTGGCCACGCTCATCGGCCCCGTGCTGGCCTATTTCACCACCGCGCGGGGGTATGACCCGCACTTCGACCTGGTGGTGCCCTGGGTCTACGGTCACCTCTCCCGCCGGGATGGCGGCCCACCCCCGCGCACTTTGCTGCGCCTGGCCGCGGTCGAGGCCACGCATCGGGTGCTGGATGTCGGCGGGGGCGCGGGCCGCATCGCCCGCTATCTGGAGCACGCCCGGCAAGTCGCCCTGGTGGACCCCTCGCCGTTCATGCTGGCCGAGGCCCGCAAACGGGCCCGCCTGCGCCCCGTGCGCGCCTTTGCCGAACGCCTGCCCTTTCCCGCAGGTGCCTTCGACCGGGTCATCATCGTGGACGCCCTGCACCACATGCGCGACCAGCAGGCCGCGCTGCGCGAGGCGTGGCGCGTGTTGCGCCCCGGAGGCCGCCTGGTGCTCGAAGAGCCCAATCCCGCGCATCCGGTCGGCCGCGCCATCGCCATTGGCGAGCGTTTGCTGGGCATGCCCAGCCGGTTCCACACGCCCGAAAGCCTGGCCGCCCGCTTTCCCAAGGCCCAAACGCATATCCACAAAGACGCCTGGCGGGCCTGGATTGTGATGACCAAGCCATGACCTCATCTCACCCCGGCCGCAGCGCCGGCGGCCGTGCAACTTTTGCCCTGGCGGCGGGTTATCCATTATGCCCGGTTCCGCCGCGGGAGGTCGCGCCGTGAAGGAACTTCCCGACGACCAAATCCTGGCCCGGGCCGTGCAAGGCGATAGGGACGCCTTTGGCGAATTGTATCGCCGTTATGTGCAGCGCATTTACAACTACATCTACTATCGCGTGGGCAATCCCCACGACGCCGAAGACCTGACCGCGCGCGTGTTCTATCGGGTCTTGCGCAACATTCACCGTTACGAAGACCGGGGACTGCCCTTCTCGGCGTACCTGTATCGCATTGCGCACAATGTCGTAGCCAACTGGCATCGCGACAACCAACGCCGCACCGAGATTCCGCTGGATGCCTTATGGTCGTTGCACGACGACAGCCCGGCCCCCGAGGCCACTTTGTTGCAGCACGAGGAGTACGAGCGCCTGTTCGCGGTCATTCGACGGCTGCCGCCCGACCGCCAGCAACTGCTCATCCTCAAGTTCGTCGAACGGCTTTCCAACGCCGAAATCGGCCAAATCATGGGCCGCACCGAGGGCGCCATCAAGAGCCTCTATCACCGCACGCTGCTGGCACTGCGCCGCGAACTGGAGCGCCTGGAACGGGAGGAACGCCGCGGCCCGGGGGCCAACGCGGAGGGCGGGGCGTGAGTTTCCACCTGGTCATGGACAGCACCGGCGACCTGCCCCACGCGTGGGCCCAGGCGTACGGCGTGCACATCCTGCCCGTGACCATCGTGCTGGGCCAACGCACCTACCGCGACGGCGCCGACCTGGATGTGGCCACGCTGGTGCGGCTGGTGCGCGCCACGGGGCACTACCCGCGTACTTCGCAGCCTTCGCTGGGCGACTATCTGGCCTTCTATCGCCGGGTAGCCCGGCCGGGCGAGACCGTGCTGTCCATCCATGTGAGCCGACATCTGTCGGGCGCGTACGACACCGCGCAGGCCGCGGCCCGGGAACTGGCCGCCGAGGGCATCCGGGTGGTGCCCTTCGACTCCCAGGGCGGCTCGATGGGAATGGGCTTTCTGGCCCGCGCCGCGGCCCAGGCCCGCGCCCAGGGTCGGCCTCTGCCCGCGGTGCTGGCCCGGCTGCGCGCCCTGCGCGAGCGACTGTGGATGGCCCTGACCCTCGGCGACCTCGACTTCGTGCGTCACAGCGGCCGCGTGCATCCCCTGGCGGCTGCGTTGGCTTCGCTGCTGCGCATCTACCCCGTGCTGGAAGTGGTGCACGGCCGCCTGCAAGTGGTAGCCAAGGTGCGCACCCCCGCGCGGGCCCTGCGCACGCTGGTGCAACGCGCGGTGCAGCGCTTCGGCCGCCGGCCCCTGCACCTGGCCGTGATGCACGCGCTGGCCCCCGAACGGGCCCGCGCCCTGGCCGCGCAGGCTCAGGCTGCCCTGCATCTGCGCGAACACATCCAGAGCGGCACCCTGTCCGCGGCTTTGACGGCCCACCTGGGACCGGGCGCGGTAGGCCTGGTAGCCTACGCCGCAGCCCCCAACCAGGTCTGAGGAGGAGATATTCGCCTATGCCCGGCAACCGTACCCCTCGCCCCAACGACCTGACCGCGCTGGAAACCTGGCTGGCCGAACGCCTCACGCCGGTGGAGGCCGACGACACATTCGTCGAGCATGTGCAGCGGCGTTTGACCGTCCAGGACCCGCGGCCAATGGAAATCGCCTGGCGTCCTCCGGCCGCCCGGCAGCACATGCTGGTGGGCCTGGCCGCCATCGGCGGTCCTCTGCTGACCTTAGCGCTGGCCATGCTGTTCTGGTTCTACCGCCGCGGCACCTCGTCGCGCGCCGCGACCACCTGAGCCTGCCCCGCCGTCATGCCTCACCTGGCCTTTCGCCCCGCCGACCCCGCGCGCAACTGGCACGCGCTGCAACAGGCCCTGGGCCCCGCGCGCGCGGCCCTGCTGCGCGCGGTTCGCGCCCAGGCCGCTGCCCAGGACTGGCCCGTGTATGTGGTCGGCGGTTTCGTGCGCGACTGGCTCTTGGGGCACCCCGGCCTGGACCTCGATCTGGTGGTGGAAGGCCCTGCGGCCCGCCTGGCCCGCGCGCTGGCCGCCCGCCTGGGAGGGCGCGTGACCGAACACCGGGCCTTTGGCACCGCCACCTGGTGGTTGCCCCCCGCGGCCCAACTGACCACCGCGCTCGGGCTCACCCAGGCTGAGGCCACGACCCTGCCGGCGTTTCTGGATTTCGTCACGGCCCGCCGCGAGACCTACCCTCGGCCCGCGGCGCTGCCCCAGGTGCAGCCCGCAGACCTGCACGCGGACCTGCACCGCCGCGATTTCACCATCAACGCCATGGCCGTGGGGCTGCATCCGCACCCCGGCCGCTTCTACGACCCCTTCCACGGGCTCGAGGATTTGCAGCAAGGCGTGCTGCGGGTGCTGCACGCGCGCTCGTTCCGCGACGACCCGACTCGCCTGTTTCGGGCCGTGCGCTACGCGGTGCGCTATCGCCTGCGCCTGAGCCCCGAGACCGAAGCGCAATGGCCCCAGGGCCTGGCCTACATCCCCGCGCTCTCGGGCGACCGGGTGCGCCACGAACTCGACCGCATTCTGGACGAACCGCGGGCCCCGCGCATGGTGCGCGCGCTGGGCCGTCGCGGGGTGGCTGCAGCCGTGCATCCGCGGCTACCCGCGGGCCGCGCGGCCGCGCGACGCTTGCGCCGCGGGGTGGCTGCGGCCGCGCGCGACCTGGCCGCGGCCTGGGGCCTGGGCTCCGCGGTGCCGCGCGCCACCCGCTACGGCCTGTGGTGGGCGACCCTGGGCCGGACCGCCCGCGACGAGGTGTTGCAGCGCCTGCTCGCCCCCGGCCGGCTGCAGGAGGTGGTCCACGGCACCGCGTGGCTGTGGCGCCGACGCCGCGCCTGGGCGTCGCTGGGCCCGGCCGCGCTCACCTTCCTGTTGGAACGCTACCCTCTGGAGGCCGTGCTGGCGGTGCGCCTGCTGAGCGACGACCCCGCGCAACAGGCCCGCCTGGACCGCTTTGCGCGCGTCTGGCGTCATTGCCGCCCGCACACCACCGGCCACCATCTGCAGGCCCGCGGCGTGCCGCCCGGCCCCCTGTACGGCCAGGTGCTGCGCGCGTTGCGGGCCGCGCGCATCGAGGGCCGCGTGCGCACCCCCGACGACGAAGCCCGCCTGCTGGACGCGCTGCTGGCCACCCTCCAGGCCGTGGGGGAACCCGGCGGCCGCGGCTGACGCGGTACAATACCCGCATGACCCTCGACCCGGCCAATCGCAACACTTTGTGGGCCTCGTTGCTGGTGGATGAATGGCAGCGGGCCGGTCTGCGCGCGGTGGTGCTCGCGCCCGGCTCGCGTTCCACGCCGTTGGCCGTGGCCTTCAGCCGCAGCCCGCTGCCGCACTATGTGGTGCCCGACGAACGGGCCGCAGGGTTCTTCGCGCTGGGCATGGCCAAGGCCTGGCGCGCGCCCGTCGCGGTCCTCACCACCTCGGGCACGGCCACGGCCAATCTGCACCCCGCGGTGCTGGAAGCCCACCACAGCCACATCCCCCTGCTGGTGCTGACCGCGGACCGCCCCGCGGAATTGCAAGACAGCGGCGCGAACCAGACCACGAACCAACACCGGCTCTACGGCACCGCGGTACGCTGGTTTCACGCCCTGGCCCCGCCCGAAGCCCATCCCCCGGCGCGGCTGTTGCGCTATGTGCGCAGCGTGGCCGACCGCAGCCTGGCCTACGCCTCAGGCTGGGGCGGCTCACCGGGGCCGGTGCACCTCAACGTGCCCTTTCGCAAGCCCTTAGAGCCGCAGCCCCGCCCCGCGGACCACGCGGCCGAAGCCCTGGCCGCCGCCCCCGAGGTGGCCCGTGGCCGCGACCGGGGCCCGTGGACGCGGCTGGTGCGGCCGGGCCCCGCGACGCCGCCCCGCGACGCGCTGCGGGCCGCGCTGGCCGAGGTGCAGGCCGCGCGGCGGGGGCTGGTGGTGGCCGGGCCCGACGCCTGTCCCACGCCCGCGGCCGCGCAGGCCCTGGTGCGCCTGGCTGCGCGCTGGGGCTACCCCGTGCTGGCCGACCCGCTCTCGGGCGTGCGCTTCGGCCCCTGGGTCACGCAGGGGATGGTGCTGGGCGGCATCAGCCGGGCCCTGGCCCAGGGCTGGCGTCCGCCCGAGCCGCCCGAGGTGGTGGTGCACTTCGGCGCCGCGCCGGTGGGCTTTGGCCCGCTGCGCTACCTGGCCGACCTGCCCGCCAGTACCATGGTGCTGACCGTAACCGCGCACGGCCAATGGAACGACCCGCATTTCCGCACGGCCTGGCACTTCTGGGCCGACCCCGATCAATGGCTATACGCAGCGGAACAGGCCGGCCCGTTCCCGGAGATTTCCTCCCCCACCCCCTGGACCCACGCCTGGCAGCACGCGGAGGCCCAAACCTGGCCCGCACGCCTGACCCCCACCGACGAAGGTCCCCTGAGCGGCCTGCTGGCCCAGCACGCACCGGCCGGGGCCTGGCTGGTAGCCTCCAACAGCCTGCCCATTCGCCACCTGGACGAGTGGGCCCGCCCGCGGTCGGCCCCCCTGCGGGTGGCGGCCAACCGGGGCCTGAGCGGCATTGACGGCGTGCTGGCGACGGCCACGGGGCTGGCCCTGGCCACGCAGCGCCCCACGGTGCTGCTCATCGGCGATGTGGCCCTGTATCACGACCTGAACAGCCTGGCCCTGGCCCCCCGCTTCCAGGTGCCCCTGGCCGTGGTGGTGCTCAACAACAACGGCGGGCGTATCTTCCAGCGCCTGCCCATCGCGGCCTACGAGCCCCCCTTCACCCAGGCTTTCCGCGCGCCCCTGAACACGCGGTTTGCGGCCCCGGCCCAGGGGTTTGGGTGGACGTATCAGGCCTACGACCTGGCCGCGGCCGACTTACCCCAGGCCCTGGCCGCGATGTGGCAGGTGAAGCGGCCCACCCTGCTGGAGATTCGCATCCCGTGGTAGCGCGACGCCGCGCGCGCCACGGGGTTAGTAGATGATGCCCGTGGGGACCATCTGCGCCGAGGACGCCATGATGCCTGAACGCTCCAACTGGAAGGAACGCTGGCAACGCATCGCCGCCTGGGTGCGCGGCTTTCTGTATGGCCTGCTGCTCTACGATATGGAAAAGTTCTTCCGCCGGCAGCGCGGGGAGTTGGAAGACCTCTTCATGTTCGTCACCTTCGGCGACATGATTGGCCTGCCCGTGCTCCCGCCCTACTACACCCTGCGGCTGCTGCCGTATGTGGTGCCCCGCGTCCAGCGCTGGAAGCGCCGCGCGCTGCGGGAGCGCGATTTGACCGATTTGGTGGCCGATTTGGATTGAGCACCGCAAGGAGGCGCTATGGACTTGCAACTGGGCAACCGACGCATTTTGGTGACCGGCGCGAGCCGCGGGTTGGGGTATGCCACCGCGCAGGTGCTGGCGGCCGAGGGGGCGCGGGTGGTCATCAACGCGCGGCATCCCGACACGCTGGCCGAAGCCGCGGCCCGGCTGCGCGCGGCCACCGGCGCGGAGGTGCACGCGGTGGCCGGCGATGTGAGCCAGGCCGACGACGCGGCGCGGGTGGTGCAGGCGGCCGTAGCCCATCTGGGCGGGCTGGACGGCCTGGTGACCAACGCCGGCGGGCCACCGCCGGGCCCCTTCGAGGCCTTCGACGACGCGGCCTGGTACGCGGCCTTCGATTTGGCTTTTCTGTTCCATGTGCGGCTGATTCGGGCCGCGCTGCCCGCGCTGCGCGACGCCCGCGGGGGCAGCGTGGTGGCCATCACCTCAATCTCGGCCAAACAGCCCATCCCCAACCTGGTGCTCTCGAACACCATGCGGGCGGCCGCAGTGGCCCTCATCAAATCGCTGGCCCTGGAACTGGGCGGCGAGGGGCTGCGCTTCAACGCGGTGCTGCCCGGCTGGACCCGCACCGAACGCGTGACCGAACTGCTGGCCTACCGCGCGCAGCAAAAGGGCACCCGCGTGGAAGACGAGATGGCCGCGCAGGCCCGCGCCAGCGCGCTGGGCCGCATGGGCGAACCCGAGGAATTGGGCCGGGCCGTGGCCTTCTTGCTCTCGCCCGCGGCGTCGTACCTCACGGGCGTGCTGTTGCCGGTGGAAGGCGGCTCGTACAAAGGCCTGTGCTGAAACGCAAGCCGTCCCCGACCGGGGAGGGCGGACCGGCCGGGGACGGCATCCAGGAGGAGGGGAGGAGGTGCGGGCTGGCTCGTCCATCCCGCGTCGCCGCGCTCAGGCGGCCGACACGCGGGTCATCTTCTCGTGCACCACATCCCGGAAGCGCTCGCGCACACCCTCGAAGGGGATGCGCTGCAAGACCTCGTCGAAAAAGCCCTCGACGATGAGGCGTTTGGCCTCGTCTTCGGGCAAACCTCGGGTGCGCAGGTAGAAGACCTGGTCCTCGTCCACCCGGCCCAGGGTGGCGCCGTGGGTGCAGCGCACCTCGTTGGCCATGATTTCCAGGCCGGGGATGGAATCCGCGCGCGCGCCTTCGCTCAAGATGAGGTTGCGGTTGGCCTGGTAACCGTCGGTGTATTGTGCCTCGGGGGCCACATAAATCATGCCCTGCCACACCGAGCGGGCCGTGTCTTTGAGCGCGCCCTTGAAGAGCAAATCGCTGGTGGTGTGCGGCGCCAGGTGGTTCTGCTGGGTGTCGTGGTCCATGTGCTGATGGCCGTCGGCGAAGTAGAAGCCCGACATGTAGCCCTCGGCGCCTTCTTCCACCAGGTCGATTTCCATGAAGGACTTGAGCAGGCGGCTGCCCACCGAGCCGAAAATCCAGTTGGCTTTGGCCCCGCGATGCACCTTGACCCGCTCGTGGCTGAAGTGCCACACATGTTCACCCCAGGACTGCAACTCCACCAGGCGCAAGTGCGCGCCCGCGCCCACGTGCACTTCCATCACGCCCACATGCAGGCTGGGGGTTTGCTGGGTGGGCGAGGCCCACTCCACGATGACCGTGGCCGAAGCGCCTTCCTCCAGCCACACCACCACATGGTCGAAGTGGGCCACATCCTCGCCCGGCCCCCAAAGCAGCGCGTGCAGGGGGCGGCTCACCTGCACCCCCGCGGGCACATGGATGACCACGCCGTTTTGGGCCAGCGCGTGCCCCAAGGCCGCAAATTTGCCCTCCGACGGGGACACCACCCGGCCGAACAGGGGCACTATCCGGTCGGCGTGCTCGGCTTCCGCGGTGCGCAGGTCGGTGAACAGCACGCCCTGGGCTTCCAGCGCGGGGTCTAAGGTGCGCAGGTGTAGCCGCGGGCCGTGGAGCACCAGTTCTCCCGCGGGGGCTTCGTCGGCTAAGGCCTGCAGCCGGTTCGCGCTCGGCGCGGGGGCTTCGGTGCCCTGGGCCAGGCGCGAGGGCGCGGGCATCCGCCGGATGTCGGTGCGCCGCCAGGGCTCGTCCTGGGTTGTGGGCCAGGGCAGGCGGGTGAAAAGGTCCCACGCTTCCGCGCGCCAGGCGCGGGCTGCGGGGTGGGTGCTGCGAATCGCCTCGGGGCCGAAGGCCAGGCTGGGCCCGGCCCGCCGCCCTCCGCGGCGACGAACGACGACTTGGGTTGGCATGGGTTCCTCCAGGTTTGGCAACGGGTTGTCAGAGGCGGGCTCAGCCAATGGAGCCTTCCATCTCCAGTTGCACCAGGCGGTTGAGTTCCACCGCGTATTCCATGGGCAGTTCGCGCACCAGGGGCTCGATGAAGCCGGCCACCACCATGGTCGTGGCCTCCTCTTCGCTCAGGCCGCGGCTGCGCAGGTAGAACAACTGCTCTTCGCCCACCTTGGACACCGACGCCTCGTGTCCGATGGTGACATCGGCCTCTTCGATTTCCATGTAGGGGTAGGTGTCCGAGCGGGAGTGTTCGTCCAGCAGCAGCGCGTCGCACACCACATTGGAGCGCACCTGCCTGGCGCCCCGCTGGACCCGCACCAGGCCGCGGTAGGACGCGCGCCCCGTGCCCTTGCTCACCGACTTGGAGACGATTTTGCTGGTGGTGTTGGGCGCGATGTGAATGACCTTGCCGCCGTTGTCAATGACCTGGCCGCCTTTGGCAAAGGCCATCGAGAGAATCTCGCCGTGCGCGCCGGGTTCCAGCAGGTAGCACGAGGGGTATTTCATGGTCACCTTGGAGCCGATGTTGGCGTCCACCCACTCCATGGTCGCGTCGCCATACACCAGGGCCCGTTGGGTGACCAGGTTGTACACATTGGTGGACCAGTTCTGGATGGTGGTGTAGCGGAAGCGCGCGCCCCGTTTGACGATGATTTCGATGACGCCCGTGTGCAGCGAGTCGGTGCTGTAGAGGGGCGCGGTGCAACCTTCCACATAGTGGGCCTCCGCGCCCTCGTCAATGATGATGAGGGTGCGCTCGAACTGGCCGATGTTGGCCACATTGAGCCGGAAGTACGCCTGCAGAGGCTGCTCGACCTTCACCCCCGGCGGCACATAGACGAA
>WGAK01000166.1 GCA_015494815.1 Anaerolineales bacterium
AGACCCTGGGCTCGGTGACCACCATCTGCTCCGACAAGACCGGCACCTTGACCGAGAACCGCATGCAGGTGGCGGTGCTCGACTTGGCCGGCCGCACCTTGAGCCTGACGGCCTTGCGTCCCCGGCGGGGCGGTGCCAGCGCCTTGCCCGAACCCGACCTGGCCCAGATGCCGCCCGCGGTGCCGCTGCTGCTGGTGGCCGCGGCGCTATGCAACGCCGCGACCTTGATTCCCCCCGCGGATGGATGGGACTGTGGCCGCGAGTGCACCGCGCTGGGCGACCCGACCGAGGCCGCACTGGTGGTCGCGGCCGCGCAGGCCGGTCTGCTCAAGCCCGTGCTGGAGGAAGTGCTGCCGCGCGTGGCCGAGGTGCCTTTTACTTCGGCCCGCAAGCGCATGACCACCGTGCACCGCTGGAACGATGACGCGGCCCGCCGTTACCCCTGGGCCCGCGAGTTCTGGCAGACCATCGTCACGGACCCCAAGCCGCCCTACATCGCGTTCGTCAAGGGCGCGGTGGACCAACTGCTGCCCCGCTCGGACCGGGTGTGGTTCGAGGACCAGGTGCAGCCCATGACGCCCGAATGGCAGGAGCGCATCTTGGAGGCCAACGCCCAACACGCCAGTCGCGGGATGCGGGTGCTGGCCGTGGCCGTACGGCGTTTGGACCACCTGCCCGCGGCCCCCGAGGAACTGGAGGCCTACGCGGAGAAGAACTTGATTTTCCTGGGCCTGGTGGGCATTGTGGACCCGCCTCGGCCCGAGGCCAAAGAGGCGGTTCAGCGGTGCCAGACCGCGGGCATTCGGCCCATCATGATAACCGGCGACCACCCCTTGACCGCGCGCTTCGTGGCCCAGCATTTGGGCATTGCCACCGACGGCCGTGTGGTGACCGGCGCGGAGTTGGAGGCCATGGACGGCGACACCCTGGCTCGCGCGCTGCGTCAAACCAGCGTGTTCGCCCGGGTGTCGCCCGAGCACAAACTGAAGATTGTGCAGGTGTTGCAGCGCGAGGGTGAGATTGTGGCCATGACGGGCGATGGCGTTAACGACGCGCCGGCGCTGAAGAAGGCCGACATCGGCGTGGCTATGGGCATCACCGGCACCGATGTGGCCAAAGAAGCCGCGGACATGGTGCTGCTGGACGACAACTTCGCCTCCATCGTGGCCGCGGTGGAAGAAGGTCGGGTCATCTACGACAACATTCGCAAGTTCTTGCAATACACCCTGGGCTCCAACACGGGCGAGATTTTGGTCATGCTGCTGGCGCCCTTCCTGGGCATGCCGTTGCCCTTGACGCCGATGCAAATTTTGTGGATTAACCTGGTGACCGACGGCCTGCCGGGTCTGGCGCTGAGCGTCGAGCCCGCGGAGAAGGATGTGATGCAGCGGCCGCCCCATCGCCCCGATGAAAGCATCTTGGGCCGGGGCCTGGGCCGGGACACGCTGTGGATTGGCCTGCTCATGGGCTTCATCACCCTGCTGGCCGCCTGGTTGGACTGGCGCACCGGGCACCCGGCCTGGCGCACCATGGCCTTTACCGTGTTGACGCTGGGCCAGATGGGCAACGCCCTCGCGCTGCGCTCCACCCGGGAGTCCTTGTGGCGGTTGGGGCTGCGTTCCAACCTGTTCATGCTCTTCGCGGTGGCGCTCACCGTGCTGTTGCAAGTCGTGGTCATCTACTGGCCGCCGCTCCAGGCCGTGTTCAAGACCGTGCCGCTGGACGCCAAGCAATGGTTGCTGGCCCTGAGCGCCAGCGCGGTGGTGTTCGTGGCCGTGGAAATCAAGAAAGCCCTGGTGCGGCGGGGCCGGCTGCCGCATTGAGTTGTCGGGCTGTCTTCAGCAGGGGGACGCGACGGGGTGGCCGCTCGGTCACCCCGCTCGTTTTTTGGGCCTTGATTTTCGTCCGCGGCTTGAGTATCGTTAGTGAGGAAGCAGGTGCCCAAGATGGCATCGCAAGGAGGTCGCAGTATGATGCGCAATGTACGACGGAGTCCCTGGTGGGCCTGGTTGTTGATGGGCATAGGAATGCTGGGTTGTGGCAATCTGTTGGGGGTGGTGCAATCCGCACAAGAGGTCAAAGGCACGGTGGAGGCCCTGGTCACCCAGGCTCCGGCGACGGCCGAAGCCTTCGCGACGAGCGCGGCCACGGCGCTGCCGCCCGCGGCCGAGGCCACGCCTTCGACGGCCGGGGGGTTCTGGGGCGCCTGGACCCGCCCCGATACCGTGGCCGAGGTGCAGGCATATCGCGCCCGCTGGGAGTACACCTTCACCCTCACCGATACCGGCGAAACCACCCCCCTCGTGCAAGTGGAATGGGCGGTCAACAAGGCGCAAAACGCGGAGCAGATGAAGTTGGTTTCGCCCACCGACACCATCGAGGTGATTCGCGTGGGTTCCCAGGCCTGGCTGTACAACGACCAGGCCGGGTGGATACGGACCGACGCTCAGGAAACGCCGGCCGAGACCGCCAACACCTGGGACTTGTGGGACAAGGCCGCCCTGGGTGAAGTGGATTGGCAGACGGTGGGCCCGGAGACCGTGGAGGGCGTGGCGACCACCCATTATCGTTGGGTGGTACCCCAGGCCACTTGGGCGCCCGAACTCGAGTCCTGGGTGCAGAATTGGGGCCTGGGGGCCCTCTACACGCTACAGCCCGCCGGGGACGGTCAACTGGACGCCTGGGTCACCCCCGAGAACTGGCTGGTACGCATCGAGGCCCAGTGGCCGCTCACCGCGACGGACAACGCGGGCACCGCGCATCCGGCGGTGTTGCGCTGGGTATACACGGTGCAAGATGTGAACGGTCCGGTGGACATTCAGCCGCCCGCGGAAGCCGGCGGTGAGGAGCCCCCGCTGCCTGTGCCGGCCGGCGCGCAACTGCAGTCCGCGGTGCTCTCATCGGGAACCTGGATGTACCTGGTGCCCGATATGGACCTGGCCGGCATCCAGGCCTTTTATCGTGAACAGGCCCAGGCCGGCGCGCTCACCCTGGAAGGCGAGATGGGCGGCGCGGACATGGGCTTCTGGCAGGCTACGGCCGTGCGGCCCGATGGCGTCCGCTATCGCATCATGGCCTCGCACGACGAAGGCGGGGTGGCGCTGCTGATTCAGCAGCCGTAGCGCCTGGCGGGCTCAGCCCACCACCGCGGCCCAGGCCGCGACGATGCGCTCGGCTTCGGCCTGGCTCAAGGTGAGCGGCGGCAGAAAGCGCACCACATTGAGCCCCGCGGGCAGGGCCAGCACGCCGTGCTGAGCCAGGGCCTGCAAATAGGGCGCGGCCTTGCGGCGCACCTCGATGCCCAGCATCAGCCCCAGGCCGCGCACGGCCCGCACCCGGTCGCCCGACACGCGGGCCAGTTCCTCCCGCAGGTACGCGCCCAAGGCCGCGGCGCGGGCCGGCAGGTCTTCGTCTTCCAGCACTTGCAGCACGGCCAGGGCCGCGGCCGCGGCCAGCGGGTTGCCCCCGAAGGTGCTGCCGTGCAGGCCGGGCTTGAGAGGCCGCACGCGCGGGCCCAGCAGCACCGCGCCGATGGGCACGCCACCGCCCAGGCCCTTGGCCACGGTCACCAGGTCGGGCTCCAGGTCGTAATGCTGGAACGCGAACAGGCGCCCCGTGCGGCCCATGCCGGTCTGGATTTCGTCCACGATGAGCAACGCGCCTCGTTCGCGGGCCAGCCGCTGCAGACCGTGGAGGAATTCTGCCGTGGCCGGGTGCACACCGCCTTCGCCCTGCACCACTTCCACCAGCAGCGCGGCCGTGTCGTCGCCCACCAGCGGCTCCCACGCGGCCAGTTTGTTGAACGCGGCGTGCTTGAACCCCGGCACCAGGGGCTCGAAAGGCTGGCGGTAGGCTTTCTTCCAGGTGGCCGAGAGCGCCCCCAGGGTGCGCCCGTGGAAGCCCCGCATGGCGGCCACGATTTCGGTGCGGCCCGTGCTGTAGCGGGCGAATTTGATGGCTGCTTCGACGGCCTCGGTGCCCGAATTGGCCAGGAAGACCCGCTTCAGGCCGGGCACCAGGGTGCCCAGGCGCTGCAGCAGGCGGGCGCGGGTGTCGTTGTAGAACGAGCCGGGGCAAATCAGCAGGCGCTCGGCCTGCGCGCGCAGCGCGGCCACTACCGCGGGATGGTTGTGGCCCACCACGGCCACGCCGTGCCCGCCTACGCAGTCCAGATACTCGCGGCCGCGCGCATCCCACACGCGCGCGCCGCGGCCGCGC
>WGAK01000167.1 GCA_015494815.1 Anaerolineales bacterium
TGCACGGCCTGCACCTGGGGGTGGCGGAAGTGCATTTCGGGCACGGTCTCGCCGGGGCGGGCGGCCTCGTCGCGCAAACCGGCCAGATACACCACCTCGTGGCCCTGGCGGCGCAAGATGGCGGCCCACTTGGCGGCTTCCAGCGAGACGCCATCCAGGCCGGCGAAGCGGGTGGAAATCATGGCGATGCGCATAGCCAAACTCCTGAGCCGGGGGAAGGGAATTTCAGGCCTCGTCGGGCGCGGGGATGCGCGGCAGATGCAGGGTGAACTGCGCGCCACCGTCGGGGTGGTTGGCCGCGGTCAGGTCGCCGCCCATCGCCCGGGCCAGGCCCCGGGCAATGCTCAGTCCCAGGCCGCTGCCGCCCGACGCGCGCGCCCGGGATTTGTCCACCCGGTAGAAGCGCTCGAAAATGCGGGTTTCTTCGCCCGGGGGCAGGCCGGGGCCCGTGTCGCGCAGCCACACCTGCACCCGGTCGCCCTGGCTGCGGGCGCCGATTTCGATGCGTCCGCCCGGCGGGGTGTAGCGCAGGGCATTGGCTGCCAGGTTGTGCAAAATCTGCTCCAGCCGTTCGGGGTCCGCCCGCACCCACAGGTCGTCCGCGGGCCAATGGGTTTCCAGGCGCACTTCGTGTTGGTGGGCCGTGGCCTGCAGCCCTTCGACCCAACTCTGCAGCCAGGGTACGAGGGCCAGGGGCCGGAGGTGCAGCGGCAGGCGACCGGCGTCCATCAAGGTGAGGGTGCGCAAGTCCTCGATGAGGCGGGCCAGCAGGCGGTTCTGCTCCACCACGGGGGCCAGGTTGGCGGGCGTGAGGGCGTAGACGCCGTCTTGTAGGGCCTCCAGGTGGGCCTGTTGCACGGCCAGGGGGGTGCGCAACTCGTGGGCGATGTCGGCCAGCAGGCGCTGGCGCGTGGCTTCGGCCTGCTGCAGGGCCGCGGCCATGTGGTTGAACGCGCGCGCCAGCGATGCCAGTTCCGCGTCGCCGGTCTCGGGCACCCGGGCCTGCAGGTCGCCGGCGGCCAGGCGGCGCGCCGCGGTCGTGAGCGCGTGGATGGGCTGCGTCATACGCCGGCTCAGCGCCCAGGCCAGGGCCGCGGCCAACAGCGTGGTCAGCAACGCGGCCAGCAGCGCGGCCTGGTCTAGATTGTGCAGCAGGGTGCGGCCCGCGTTCGCAGCGTGACCGTCGGCCGGGGGCAGCACGTAGCCCACCACGCGGCCGTCTACCCGGATGGGCACGGCCAGGTTGCGCTGAGTTGGGCTCCAGGTGTGCCCGGCATAGGGCGCCGGCGCGAGGATGCGCCCCTGGGGGTCGGTCAGCAGCAGGCTTCCCCCGCGGCCGTGGGGCAGGGCCAGCAAGGGCTCGACCCCGCGCCAGTCGTGCTGGCGGGTGTAGAAATCGGCCAGGGCCTGCGCGGCGGCTTGCAAGCCCCAGGGCTCGCTTTGGGCCATGAAGGCGCGCACTTGATGCTGCGTGCTGGTGCGCAACAGCGTGACCACCAGCGCGATGCTGGCCAGGGCGGTGCCGAGCAGAGCCAGGAAGAGGCGGCGGCGCATGGCATTCCCTTCAGGCGTCGTCGCGACGCAGGCGATAGCCGACGCCAAACACGGTTTCGATGTAGCGGGGGCGTTTGGGGTCGGGTTCCAGTTTGGCCCGCAGGTTCTTGATGTGGGTGTCAATGGTGCGCTCGTAGCCCACGAAGGGCGTGTCTTGAACGGCTTGCAGCAGTTGCTCGCGGGTGAAAACCCGGCCGGGCTGGCGGGCCAGGGTCACCAGCAAGCGAAATTCGGTGGGCGTGAGGCGGATGGGGGTGCCCGACCGGGTCACGCGGTGGGCGTCCAGGTCAATGTCCAAATCATGCACCTGCAGGCGATGGGGCGTGGGCGGCGCCTGCATCCGGCGCAGGACCGCGCGCACCCGCGCGACCAGCACCCGGGGGCTGAAGGGCTTGGTGATATAGTCGTCCGCGCCCAGTTCCAGGCCGAGCAACTGGTCCACCTCGTCCACCCGGGCCGTGACCATGAGGATGGGCGTGTCGCTCAGGCGGCGCATCTCGCGAGCCACATCCAGGCCGTCCATGCCGGGCAGGTTGAGGTCCAGCAGCACCACATCGGGCCGCAGGCGGCGGAACGCGTCCAGACCCGTGTCGCCCCGAAAGGCCAGGTGCACCTCGAAGCCGGCGCGTTCCAGATAGTCGCGCATCACCTGGGCCAGGGAGCGTTCGTCTTCGATGACCAGGACCCGGGCCATAGGGGCGTCTCCTGCAACAGGGTGGCCTCAAGCATACCCCAGCCGAACGAGAAACGCAAGCCGGGCGGACGAGGCGCGGCCCCATCCGCCCGGGGTTCAAGAGGAGGCGGGCAAGGTTACGGCATGAGGTCGGCCTGTTCGAGGCGTTGGTGGATGTCCTGGAACGCGTCGGCCTCGGCCTGGGTGATGGTTCCCGCGTCAACCAGCGCGGTCAGCATGTGGTCGAGCATGGCGTCGGGGTTGCCCGCGGCCTGAGCCCGTAATTCGTCCCAATGGTCGGTGCGGTAGGCCTCCAGCAAGGCGTGCACGCGCTGGAACAGGTCGGCTTCGTCTTGGGTCAGGACCCCTTGCTCGACCGCGGCCTGCAGCATGGCTTCGTGGTGGTCCGTGGCCGCGACCTGGTCGCCCAGGGTGCGCAGGTAGTGCGTGACGGCCCAAATCTCGTCCTCGCTCAACACGCTGCCGTAGGCGGGCATGGCACTGCCCAGGGCCGCGCCGCCGTCGTGGATGCGCCAATACAGATACGCGTCGCTCAGATGTTGCGCGGTGCGGGCCAGCGGCGCCGGGGGCGGGTCCAGGGCCTCACCCGAAGGGCCGTCCCCCAGGCCCGTTTCGCCGTGGCAGGCCGCGCATTGGGTCTGATAGATGGCCTCGCCCTGGGCCAGGGTGGCTTCGTCCGCGGGCAGCGGATTGGTCAGGTCGCGGTACGCTTCGGGCACGGGCTGTTGATGGAAGGCGCGCCACGGATTGTTCGGGCCAAAGCCCGCCGGCGGCCCGCCTTGGCTCATGCCCAGACCGCGGCCCTGGCCGGGACCCATGCCCGGGCCATGCTCTTGACCGTGGCCGTGTCCCATGTCCTTCCCTTGACCGGGGCCATGCCCCATGCCTGCGCCTTGCCCCTGGCCGGGACCGTGGGGGCCGGGCGCGTTGAGCAGGGCCGTGCCCGCCGCGGGAGCCGCACTGGGCGCGGTCGCCGTGGCCGGCGGCGCGGTCTCGACCTCGGCTTCGGTCGCGGGAACGGCGCTGCCGCTGCACGCGGCCGCGGCCAGGCCCAGGGCCAGCACGAGGCCGCCTGCGAGAAGGTTGCGCCAGCGCAGTAGTCGGATGTTCGGCTTCATGGTCGTCCTCCAGGTTGGGCCTGCGAGAGGCCCGAGGTTGTTGTGCCCTTAACATAGCCGCCGCGTATGGAGAAGTTGTGAAGGCCGTGTGGAAAGATTGGGGAGCCCGCGCCTATGGTATAACCAAATCCCTATCCCCTGCACCTGACTTCGAGGAAGTGAGCATGCCAACGATTCGTCCAACTTCGCCCGACCCTGAGGTCAATGTGTACTTGCCCGATGGCCTGATTTTGCGCGGCCCGCGCGGCGCGGCCGTGGGCGATTTTCTGCAGGCCGTGGCGCAGCGTTTCCCCGCGCCGGTGATGGGCGCCATCGTCAACCACAGCCTGCAGGAACTCACCGCGGCGGTGAACCTCGAGGCCCGCGTCGAGCCGGTGACCATGCAGGATGAAGACGGCGCGCGCATCTACCGCCGTTCGCTGGTCTTCTTGCTGGCGGTGGCCTTTCAGCGGGTCTTCCCCCAGGCGCGGTTGACGGTGGACTATTCGGTGGGGGCCGGGGGCTATTTCTGTACCGTGCAGGGGCGTCCCCCGCTGCGCGCGGACGAATTGGCCCGCCTGGAGGCCGAGATGCGCAGCCTGGTCGCGGCCGACCTGCCCATCCGTCGCGCGGAAGTGCCTTTGCGGCAGGCCATCGAGCATTTTCGCGCCGCGGGCATGGACGACAAAGTGCGTTTGTTGCGCTATCGGCGCAAGTCGTATTTGACCCTGTACGAGTTGGACGGCCAGCGCGACTATCATTACGGCTACATGGTGCCCAGCACGGGCTATTTGCGCTGGTTCGCGCTGGAACCCGCGGACGGCGAAGGCTTTTTGTTGCGGTTCCCCGAGCGCCACGCGCCCACCACCATCCAGGCCACCCGGCCTGCGCCCAAGTTGCTGGGCACTTTTCGGCAATACGGCGATTGGCTGCGGCGGCTGGGCATCCACTATGTGGGCGCGCTCAACGAGGACATCACCCACGGCCGTTTGCCCGAAATCATTTTGGTGGCCGAGGCGCTGCACCAGCAACAACTGGCGGCCATCGCCCAGGCCATTGCCCGGCGCCGCGACCAGGTGCGGGTGGTGCTGGTGGCCGGGCCTTCGTCCGCGGGCAAGACCACCTTCGCCAAACGCCTGGCCGTGCAGTTGCTCACCCACGGCATCTCGTCTTTCTCGCTGGAGATGGACAATTACTTCGTAGACCGGGACAAGACGCCCAAGGACGCCCAGGGGCGGTATGACTTTGAGCACATCGACGCGTTGCAGCGGCATCGCCTGGCGCGCGATTTGCAACGCCTCATCGCCGGCGAAACCGTGCACCTGCCCCGCTACGACTTCCCCACCGGGCGCAGCCTGCCGGGGCGGCGGGTGCGGCTGCAGCCGGGCCAGATGATTATTCTCGAGGGGCTGCACGGGCTGAACCCTGACCTGCTGCCCGACTTCCCGGCCGAGCAGGCGTTTCGCGTCTATGTCTCCGCGTTCACCCAACTGAACCTGGACCGCTACAACCGGGTTTCGACCACCGACACCCGCCTGCTGCGGCGCATCGTGCGCGATGCCCGGGAGCGGGGCTACACCGCGCAGCAAACCATCGCCCATTGGGAGATGGTGCGCCGCGGCGAGCGCCGCTGGATTTTCCCTTTTCAGGAGCAGGCCGACCGGATGTTCAACTCCGCGTTGGTGTACGAACTCTCGGTGCTCAAGCCCAAGGTGGAGCCCCTGCTGCTGCAGATTCCGCCGCGCAGCCGCGAGCGCATCGAGGCCAAGCGCCTGCTCTCGCTGCTGGAATGGTTCGTCGCCGCGCCGGACCGCTGGGTGCCCGACAATTCCATTCTGCGGGAGTTCATCGGCGGCTCCATCTTGCGGGACTTCACCGTGTGGCAAGGCGCGCCGCCCGAGGCAGCGTGCCCTTCCCCCCGCTGAGGGCCTGGAGGTGTGCCGAAGTTGCCGAAAGCAGCCAACGGGCGGTCCTGGCGCGCGACGCCTGGGCGCCGCTTTAGGAACCCAGGGTAAGGTCAAGTCGCCCGGCGGGATCTCTCCCTACCCCCGCTGCGGCGGCGCAAGAGCGCCACCGCAGCCGCCCCCTTCCCTCTCTTACAAAGAGAGGGAAGGGGGCAGATGAGCCGAGCGCAGCGAGGCTCAGCGTGGGATGGGTGAGATTTGCCACCCATCCCCTCCGGCAACATTGACGCGCACCCGTTGCGGGCCTTGCCCGCGGCCGGGGGCGGTGGTATAATCCGCCCGGCTTGCCCGTCGGAGGGCGGGGCCCGGCCCTGGCCGGGGCTCTTCCTCGCGCTCCGAACGGAGACTTGGGACAAGGAGTACCCCATGGCCATTGACCCTGAAATCAAGGCTTTCCTCATCCGGGAGTTTCAGCGCGACCCCAACGACACCGGGTCGCCGGAGGTGCAGATTGCGCTGCTGACCTACCGCATCAACCGGCTGACCGAGCA
>WGAK01000168.1 GCA_015494815.1 Anaerolineales bacterium
CCGTCCCTCCGCGTCTTCGACCACGACCATGCGGGCCCGTTGCAGGCCATAGAAGGCCACGGTACGGCCCTGGGCATCGGCCACCAGGCCCACCATCAGGCCCGGCCAATGTCGGGGCGCGGGGGGCAACGGCCGGTCATAGTGCGCGGCCACCCCGGCCCACACGATGTCGGTCAGGGGCAACACGGCCTGCGCACCGGGCGCGTGCAGGGCCAGGGCCTCCGCGGTCAGCCGATAGCGCACCTGGCGCACCCACCACCAGCCATAAGCCAGCCACGGCACCGCGAACGCGGCCAACGCGGCCCCGGTCAGCCAGAAGACGAAGTCGCCCTGCCCGCGGGTGTGCCACGCGCGGAGCGCCATCCCCACAAAAAGGGCCAGGGCCCCACCCGTGCCCAGGCCGTAGAACCAGGCCCACCCGGCCGGCGGCCGGTAGGCGCGTGCAGGTGTGTTGGAAGCGTTCACCAACCCTCCAGAAACGGACGCCACTCGGCGTGTTGCGCCAGGTAGCGCCGAAAGCGATACATGGCGCTGCGCGGGGGCGGCCCTGGACGGCGCAACAAGGGCATGTGCGCCTCTTCGGGGGTGCGGTTGCCTTTGCGCTGGTTGCACGCCGGGCAAGCCGTGACCAGATTCTCCCAGGTGTAGCCACCGCCCCGCTGCCGGGGGATGACATGGTCAATGGTCGGCCGGGTGGTCAGGCGGCCGCAATACTGGCAAATGTAGCCGTCACGGCGAAAGACCTCGCGCTTGGTCAAAGGGATGGTAGGCCGAGGACGCCGAATCATGGCCGTCAGCCGGATGACGGAAGGGATGGGGAAAGGCTCGCCCAAGGTGCGCAGCCAGCCCCGGCCGTTGAGCACCAGATGCGCTTTGGAAGCGAACAGCAAGCCTACCGCCCGCCTCACGCTACATACGCCGAGGGGCTCATAGTTGGCGTTCAACACCAACACCGGCAAACTCAAAGGCGAGGTCTGCGAAGGGCGTGAATGGAAGGCACTTTCCCTCCCACGGTGGGGTATGGGGGCCGGTCACGCGCCGCGTGAAGGCCCCGCGGGTCCATCCAACAAATCCGACGGTTGCTCCGGGCTTTCCAGCCGCAGCGCCTGCAACATCCGGCGTACAATATTGTACACCACATTTTGCTGAAAGCCGCTCATCCAGGCCAGCAAGAACACCACCGCGGGCACCTGAATGCGATTGTCCACCCCCGCGGTGAGGGAGAACAGCCCCGCCTGCACGGCCAAAAAGGCGAACGCGCCCAACACCGTGCCCATGATGGGGCTCGACAGATACCAGATGGTGTATTGGGGGTCGAAGTCCTGCTCCAGCGCGATGTGCCGCCACAGCGCGTACAGCGCGCCCGTGACACCCCCCAGGCCGCCCCACAGGGCGCTCTTGAGGCCCAGCACCAGCCACTCGATGCTGTCAATGCTGGCGTTGGGGTCACTGGAATAGCCTAACGACCCGGCCAGGCGGTACAACACCTGGGGTGCGACCAGCATGAGCACCACCAGCGCCATGACCCAGGCCACTTCGTAGAAGAACAGTTTGTAGCCAATCTCGCGCGACCACGTGCGCACCCGCTGCTGCAACTCCAGGCGGTAGGCGATTTCGTTGAGCAGGCGCTCGGCCTCTTCGTACTGGTCCGGCCCCTGGCGCAGCGCGTTGCGGGCGGTCAAGATGTGGTCCAACAGGCGCTTGGCCATGCGGGTGTTGTTGATTTCGCGATTGACCCGGCGCTGCAGCACATCGGCCTTGCGCCAAAGGTCGCGCATCTGCTGCTCAGAGACCAGGCCCACGCCCCAGGGATGCGCGGCGGGGGTGTCGGCCGCGCCCAGGGGCTCGACCGCGCCCAGCCCCTTGTCGCGCTGAGGCGGCTGGGGGATGGGCTGCTCGGGCAGCAAGTCGTCGGGAGCCGGGGGCAGCATATCGTCGCGCGGCAGGGCCGGCTCATCAGACCGCGGCGTGGGCGTATCGGCATCGTGCGGCATCACAAACCCCTCCAGCAAAGGTGTGCGAGAACGCCATTCGACCCGCAAAGCCGAAGCGGGCGCCTAACCCGGCCCGGCTTTTCTGTATGATAACACAAATCTTGCGGCCGGCGCGGGTAATGAACGCATTATCTACTTGCTTTTTCCGCGCAATTTAGTTATAGTTAAAGCGATTGCCGTCCCAAGTTCGTCGAGCGAGGGGCCCTGGATTCGCGTACACGAGAAGGAGGCGCGATGATGAAACGCCGACAGTTCCTCTTCGTCACCTTAGCGCTGGTGGCGCTGCTGGTCGTGCCTGTAGGCGCGGCGCTGGCCTACAGCGGCTATCCTTTCTTTTTCATCAAGGCCGTCAACACCACCGAGCACTGGGTGGAAATCGAGCCCCACAACTTTCCGCCCAACGACACCTTCGTGGTGCGTATGGGGCCCATGGGCACTCAGGGGATAGGCGGCTGGGTGGTGGGCACGGTGACCACCGATGCCAGCGGCAACCTGAGCCAGACCAAGTTCCCCATCCACCCGTATGTGTGGGGCTATTACCAGGTGGCCATTCGCCTGGAAAGCCCGACCTCGGGCTACTACGCGTACAACTGGTTCTACAACACCAGCACCAGCGGCTCGGGTTCGGGCAGCGGCGGTCCGTCGTATTACGGCTTCCCCTTCTTCTTCATCCACGCGGTGAAGAAAGACGATCAGGTGACCATCAAAGGCTACAACTTCCCGCCCAACGACACCTTTGATGTGTACATGAACTACATGGGCACTCTCGGCATCGGCGGCATCAAAGTCGCCACGGTGACCACCGACGCCAGCGGCAACCTGAGCGCCGACACTTTCGGCATCCCGGATGCTCTAAAAGGGCAGGCGCGCATTGCCATCCGCTTGCAGAGCCCGACTTCGGGCTACTACGCGTTCAACTGGTTCTACAACAACACCGCCACGGTGCCCGTGCCCTGAGCCCTCACCCCACGACCTCGAGCAACGGCCGAGCGGCGCCCCTCCGCTCGGCCGTCGTTCCTTAACCGCCCTTAAGCCAGCGATGGTACAATCGCGGCCATGCACCCATCCCGGGGGCGCCCCCTTATCTCTGCGACAGGAGTTTGTCCGATGACCGCTTATCCCCAACCGCGCCCCTCGGAAATCACGCCTGAGCATGTGTACCTGAGCCGGCGCGATTTTCTCAAGGCCGCGGGCGTGGCCTCGGCCGCGGCCTTGCTGGCCGCCTGCGCCCCGCGCGGGCTGCAGCCCGGCCGTCCGACCGACGCCGCGGCGCCCGCAGACACAGCCTGGCGGGACGAACGCGGCGACCCGGCCACGCCCTATGAGGTGGTCACCACCTACAACAACTACTACGAGTTCAGCACCGACAAACAGGCCGTGGCCGAACGCGCCCGCGATTTCCCCACCGACCCCTGGACCATCACCATCGGCGGCCTGGTGCACGAGCCGCTGACCCTGGGCCTGGAAGACCTGCTGCGCCGCTTCCCCCCCGAGGAGCGGGTGTATCGGCTGCGGTGCGTCGAGGGCTGGTCCGCGGTCATCCCCTGGATGGGGGTGCCCTTGGCCGCGCTGCTCAAGGCGGCCCAGCCCAAGGCCGAGGCCCGCTTCGTGCGCTTCGTGGCCGTGCACGACCCCGAACGCATGCCCGGCCAGCGCAATTACCAGACCTTCCCCTGGCCCTACACCGAGGGCCTGCGGCTGGACGAGGCCATGCACGACCTCACCTTCATGGCCACCGGCCTTTACGGCAAGCCTCTGCCCGTGCAAAGCGGCGCGCCGTTGCGTCTGGTGGTACCCTGGAAGTACGGCTTCAAGAGCATCAAGGCCGTGGTGCGCATCGAACTGGTGGCCGAACAACCCGCGACCCTGTGGAACACCGTCGCGCCTCACGAATACGGCTTCTACGCCAATGTCAACCCGCAGGTGGACCACCCGCGCTGGTCGCAAGCCACCGAGCGACGCCTGGGGGAACGAGGCCGCCGGCCCACGCTGATGTTCAACGGCTACGAAGCGCAGGTGGCCGGTCTGTACGCGGGCATGGACCTGGAGGTGAACTACTGATGCGCGGGTGCGGATGGACGGCCCTGCGGCACGGCGTGGCCTGGTTCCCCTTCCTCACCCTGCTGTTCGACACCGCCACTGGCCGCCTGAGCCCCAACCCTATCCAGGATTGGACCCTGCGCACGGGCCGGGCCGCGCTGCTGATGCTGGTGCTCAGCCTGAGCGTCACTCCGGCCACCTGGTGGCGTCCGCTGCGGGGTTTGAAGCCCTGGCGTCGCACGTGGGGCCTGTATGCCTTCGCATACGCGGTGCTGCATGTCTACATCCTGGTGGGGGTGGACTACACCTGGCGGCTGGACTGGCTGTGGGCCGACCTCGGCCGCGACAAGCCCTACGCCTGGTATGGCGCGGCCGCGTGGCTGCTGCTGGCCGTGCTGGCGGCGACCTCGCCGCGTCGGGTGGTGCGGGCCCTGGGCGCCCGCCGCTGGAAGGCCGTGCACCGGGCCGTGTATGGGGCCGCGCTCCTGGCCGTGGTGCATCAAGCCCTGGCGGTCAAGGGCAATGTGCTCACCCTGCAGGGCGATGTCCGGCGTCCGCTGCTCGCGGGCCTGGCCGTGGCCGGGCTCTTGCTCGCGCGGGCCGTGGTCGCCTGGCAACGCCGACGCCGCGCGGTTCGTCGGGCCCTCCACCCCACGGCCTGAAGCGGAGGACGCACGCCTATGCGCCGCCGAACCCCGCCCTGGACGCACCGCCTGGCCCGCAGCCTGCACGACCTGCTCTACGGCGTGCGGCTGGTGGGGCCGGCCAACGCGTGGCGCGCGCTGCTCTATAGCCTGCGACCGCGCGGGCCCGAGCCGTCTTTACCGCAACCCGCGTTGCCCACCGGCCCGCCCCAGGCCGTGCAACCCATCCCCCACGGCGTGCAGGTGCACTTCGCGCAGGCCGCCCTGCGCCTCACCTTCCTCTGCCCCGAGGGGCTGCGCCTGACCTGGGAGCCGGGCCCGCCCGTTCCCGACTGGGGCCGCCCGCGCTGGCCCGAGCCCCTGCCCCCCGTCACCTGGGAGCCCACGGCCGACGGCCTGGGCCGCGTGCGCACCGCGCGCCTGAGCGTGCGCATCACGCCCCACGGCCTGCACTGGCGCGCCGACGACGACGGCCCCTGGCACCGCCTGCCCTGGCCACAACGCACGGCCACGGGGTGGCAGCACGCCTGGCCCCTGCCCGCGGAGGCGGCCGTGTTCGGCCTGGGCCTGCGGGCCACGCGGCGGGCCAACCTGCGTCCGGGCCGCTATCGCCTGTGGAACCAGGACCCCGGCGGCGCGTACGACGCCCAACGAGACCCGCTGTACCTCGGCATTCCCCTGGTGTGGGTGCTGACGCGTGACGGCCCGCCCTACCTGTGGTTCTACGAAAACCCCGCGGACGGCCGGGTAGATCTGGGCGAGCACGTGCGCTTCGCCTTCACGGGCGGCCCGGCCCAGGCCGTGCTGTTCGTGGGCCCGCCCCCGCTGCTGGCCCGCCGCTGGGCCCAATACAGCGGTTTTCCGCCGCTGCCGCCCCGCTGGGCCCTGGGCTTTCACCAATCCCGCTGGGGATATCGCACCCAGGCCGAGGTGGAGGCCGTGCTGGAAGGCTATCGCCGCCGCGGTTGGCCGCTGCACGCGCTGCACCTGGACATTGACCACATGGACCGCCGCCGGGTGTTCACCGTGGACGCGCGGCGTTTTCCCGACCCTGCGGGGCTGAGCCGCAAGGCCGTCGCGCAGGGCGTGCATCTGGTCGCCATTGTAGACCCCGGCGTGCCCGCGGACCCGTCCCACCCCACCTACTGCCGGGGGCAACAAGGCGACCATTTTTGTCGTGACGCCCGGGGCCGCGAGGTACGGGCCCCGGTGTGGCCGGGCTGGTGCGTGTTCCCCGACTTCAGCCGCGCGGCCACCCGGGCCTGGTGGGCCACCGAGTACGCGGCGCTGTGGGCCTGGGGGGTGCGCGGGGTGTGGCACGACATGAACGAACCGGCCACCTTCGCGGCCTGGGGCGACCCCACCCTGCCGCCCGACACCCGCCACCGCGCCACCCCGCCCTTGAGCCACCGCCTCTACCACAACCTGTATGGCCTGCACATGAACCAGGCCGGCTTCGAGGCCCAGCGCCGGGCGCATCCGCAGCGGCGGCCGTGGCTGCTCAGCCGCTCGGGATGGGCCGGGGTGCAGCGCTACGCGTGGAATTGGGCCGCGGACCAGCGCAGCACCTGGGACGGGCTGGCGCAGGTCGTGCCCCAAACGCTGAATCTGAGCCTGAGCGGGCAGCCCTACACAGGCCCCGACATCGGCGGCTTCACGGGCGACCCCGCGCCCGACCTGTACCTGCGCTGGTTTCAACTGGCGGCCTGGCTGCCGTTCTTCCGCCTGCACTCGTCCATCGCGGCCCGGCCGCGCGAGCCCTGGCACTTCCCCCGGCCGGTGCAACGGGCCGTGGCCCGGGCGCTGCGCACCCGGGTGCGCTGGCTCCCCTACTGGTACACCTGCGCGTGGCACGCGACGCGCACGGGCGAGCCCCTGGTGCGCCCCCTGTGGTGGGAGGCTCCCCGGCAGGCCGACCTGTGGGCGGCAGACGACACGTTTCTGGTGGGGCCCGCGCTGCGGGTGCAGGTGGACACGGCTTTTGCGGCCGGGGCGCGCCCCGCCGCGATGGCCGACCCCGGGCCCGACTGGCACCCCCTGCCCGCCTGGCCCGGCCTGCAGCGCCATTTGCGCCGCGGCCTGGCCGTACCGCTGGCAGAAGACCGCGGCCGCGCGCTGGTGTGGCTGCTGGCCCCGCCCGGCGCGGACGCGGCCGTCCGCGGGCAGGTCTATCTGGACGCGGGCGACGGTGCAGGCCCGGCGCGGGTGCTCACCTGGCACGGGCACCGCCGCGGCGACCGCCTGCACCTGACGCTGCACAGCCGGGGCGCGTATCCCTTCCCCTATGCC
>WGAK01000169.1 GCA_015494815.1 Anaerolineales bacterium
CAGTGGACCGGCGCGGGGCGCAGCATGTTCGGCCATCTCAGCGGCCGCATCACCCAGCACACTCTGCGCGCGCCGGGCCATGCCTGGCACGCGTACGCGGTGGACGGCACCCCCGCGCAAACGGTGCTGGTGGCGTTGTACGAGTTGTTGCCCCACCGGCCGCATCTGGTGGTGGCCGGGGTCAACGCGGGGGAGAATGTGGGCAGCGGCGTGACCATCTCGGGCACTGTGGGCGCCGCGCTGGAGGCGGCTGCATCGGGCGTGCCCGCGCTGGCCGTGTCGTTGGAGGCCGACTACGAGCATCACAACGCGCACGCGCCCGCGCTGGATTTCGCCACCGCGGCCCATTTCGCGGCCCGCTTCGCGCGAGTGGTGGTCACGCGCGGCCTGCCGCCGGGGGTGGACATCCTCAAGATTGATGTGCCCCACGATGCCACGCCGACCACGCCCTGGCGGGTGACCCGGGTGAGCCGCCGTCGTTACTACCGGGTGGTGCCCAACCGCGAAGGCGTGCCCGGCTACGCCCGTTGGCCGCACCCCGAGCAAGTCTTCGAACCCGACAGCGACGCCTACGCGTTGCAGGTGTTGCGGCAGGTGGCCGTGGCCCCCTTGAGTCTGGACTTGACCGCCTGGACGCCGCGGCCCCAGGTAGAAGCCTGGTTCGCGGATGTGGCCCGGGCGATGGCCCATTCGGAGCAAGCCTGACCCGCGAGGCATCGTCGGCCGCGGGAGGGGTATAATGGGCGCGCCCGCCGCGGCCGCGGCGGGTCGGGGGCCCAACCCCATAGGCAGGAGGTGCGGTATGAGTGACCCATCCCCTCGGGCGCGGGGCTTTGCTTTTCGTCGGCCGCCCGACCTGACGCCGGTGTTCAGCAACCTGGCGCGCATCGCGCACACGCCGTCGGAGTTCATCCTCGACTTCGCGCGCCTGCTGCCCGGCGACCAGCAGGCCGAAATCGTGGCCCGCATCATCGTCTCGCCGGTGGCCTTGAAGATGCTGCATCGGGCCTTGGGCGAAAACCTGGCCCGCTACGAAGCCACCTTCGGCGAGATTCCCGTGCCGGGCTCGGGGCGGCCTTCGCTGGCCGAGATGCTCTTTCGGCGCCCGGCGCCCGACGACCCTGACGACGCGAACGACGACCCGCCCCCCACGAGGTGAAGTATGGCTTTGCATCTGGACCCTTTGGCCGAACGGGTGCAACGCGACTTTGAGGCCCGCAACGCGGCCCGGGAGCAGGCTCTGGCCCGCACCCGCGCGCTCATTCGGCATTGCGCCCGCGCCATCCAGGCCGTGCACCGCGGCGATGACGCGCGCGCCCAGGCGCTGCTGGACGAGGCCCACTCCCTGGCCCGCACCCTGCAGGCCGACCTGGCGCCCTTCCCCGATTTGTATTACGCGGGATACACGCAAGACGCGCTCAAGGAGTATGCCGAGGCCAACATTGTCTTCGGCCTGTTGCGGCAAGGACAACTGCCCGAGCCCGAGGCCTTGCAGGTGCCTTATAACACCTTCTTGCGCGGCCTGGCCGAGGCCGTCGGCGAGTTGCGTCGCCATGTGCTCAACATCTTGCGCAACGGCTATTCGGCCGAGGCCGAGACCACGCTGGCCTATATGGACGACATCTATGGCCTGCTGGTGACCCTGGACTACCCGGATGCGATTACGGGCGGTTTGCGGCGTTTGACCGACATTGCGCGCAGCCTGTTGGAGCGCACCCGGGGCGAACTCACCATGAGCCTGCGGCTGCAGGTGGTGGAGCAGGCCCTGGCGCGCTTCCAGCCCGAGGACGGCGCTGCACCTCAAACGCAGGGCCCGGCCTGAACATCTTTCCCCCAAACCCACGCGCGGCGGCCCAACCGACCGCCGCGCGTGGCCTCGAGTCGCCACCCCTCAGTAGGGCGTGGCCCAACTTTCTTCGTCCTTGTACACCTGCTCGTCAATGATGCGCGCGCCCTGCACCCGGGGGCGGGGCGACTCCACCGCTTCCAGGCGATAAAGGGCCGATTTGTACCAGTCGTAGTCCACCCGCGCACCCAACTTTTGCACGATGGGCAACTTCTCCTGATAGCGGAAGAAGTTGGTCTCACCCTCGTCGGGGTAGACATTGAACTGCCGCCGGATGTCGGTGATGACCAGGCCCATGTCGTGAATCATGCGCTGGATGGTGTACCACTTGCGCCGCGAGGCTTCTAAGGTGGTCAGGCCGAAGTAGCCCGCGCTGCCCACCCCGCGCAGGGTCG
>WGAK01000170.1 GCA_015494815.1 Anaerolineales bacterium
CGGCTCCTCCGCGCGCAACAACGCCCGCGCCCACGCGCCGGGGGGCTTGCTCCGCAGCGGCCCCTGAGGATGGCGCAGGACGCGCGCCACCGCCTCCACGGTCAACCGCGCGCCCAGGGGTATCTCCGCCAGGCGGGCGAAACGGGCCGCGCGGTGCACGCGCGCCGCGTCCAGGGGTTGGCCCAGTGCGCCCGCATGGGCCAGCACCAGCACGCCGTCTACCTGAGGCGGCCAGGCCGGTTCGTGGGCCGCGGGCGCCTTGAGGTCCCGCTGCGCCGCGCCGTCGGCTTCCACCAGCACGGGCCAGCCCCGCGCCCGGGCCCAGTCGTGCACCACGGCCAGGGCCGGGGTAGCGGTCCAGCGGCCCGCGCGAGCCGGGCCCGTAATCAGGTGCACGCCCGCGGCGGGCAGGTGCTGCAAGGCCTGCCGGGCCGCGGCGGGGGAAATATCGGGCGGCCACACCCAATGGGCGTCGGCCCGAGCCTCTTCCCCCACGGCCAGGTGGGTGGTGGTGACCACCAGCGCGGGCGCCATCTGACGCGCCAGGGTGAACAGCGTGCGGGTCTTGCCCCCCGCGCCCACCAGGGCCAGATGCTCGCGGCCGGTCAGGCGCAACGCGGCCGCCAGGGTCAAGGGCGCTGGGGAGGCCGCGCTATCACGGCGGGGGGCAGCCCTGGGCATAGAAACACATCCGCAGCGCGGGCACGGCCAGCACGGCTTCGAGCACGCCGCCGCCAATGGCCAGAGATTTCTCGGAGACCAGATACGCGTAGCGGGGGTCGGCCCGCGGGTCCAGGTCGCCCACCTTGAGCCCGCGGGTAACGGGCAGGCCCGGATGCAGCAGGCCGCGCACCGCGCCCCGGAACGGCGCGCGCACGACCTGCCCGGCCACCCGGAGCAGCGGCGTGCCCGCGTCCACCACTTGGCCGATGGTCACCAGGGTCTCCAAGATGCCGTCCGCGGGGGCGCGCAGCACCCGGTCGGCCTGGTGCTGGCGCACGGCTTCGGGCAGGCCGGTGTCGGGCAGCGCCGCCCCGCGCCAGATGACGCGGCCCAAGGTGTGGCCGCGCATGGTCTCGATGACCGCGTGACAGTGCTCGCCGGCCACGAAACCCGGGCCCAGGCCCACCACCAGCGCGGCCGCATCGCGGCCCAGTTCGGGGGGACGCTTGGTCATGCGGCCGTCCACCAGCACGGCCGGACGCAGCGCGTGCCGCAGCCGGGCTTCGGGGTCCACCACCACGGGGACTTCGCCCGCGCGCCAGGCCGCGCGCACCGCGTCGGCCTGGGCGGGCACGCGTACCGCGGGCACGCCGTCCACCAGGGTGCGACCCTGGTAGACGGCCTCGGCGAAGGACACTTTGCGCCGCACCACCAGCGGGCGGGGCAGTTCGGTCACCACCACGGGCAGGCCCGCGCGCCACAGGCGCAGCACCACGCCGCTGGCCAGGTCGCCCCCACCGCGCACCAGCACGGCCGCGCGGCGGTCGCGCAAGTCGGGCTGCCACGAGGCAGGCGGGGTGTACGGTTCCCACAAGGTCTCGAGGGATGCGGTCATGACGGTCTCCTCGGTGGGACGGTGATGGGGGCCGCGGCCCTACAGCCGCCACCACGGCGGGAAGTGGGTCGGCGCGGGGCGTTCTTCGTGGCCGGGCTGCGGGCGGCAAGCCAGGGGCTCCGACGCGTGGCGGTCCAGCGCGGCCACGGTCTCGTGATACAGCGCCTCGGAGCGCTCGTAGGACGGCGCGATGGCCACCACGCCCAGTTTGCCGTATTCGGACAACGCGCCCACGATGTGGAACACCACGCCCTCGTGCGCGGCCGCGTTGTAGTGCAGCCCTTCGCACACCACGATGTCCATCAGGTCTTCGGGGGTCAGGCCGCGGTAGATGGGCTTTTTCAGATTGTCCGACGCGTAGTAATACAGCGGCTGGCCCGTGGGCGCGTAATACAGGCCCGTCTTCAGGTCGAAGTGCCCATCGGTGAGAAACTTGAGGGTCATGAACGGGTGCGTAGTGCCGCCCTTGCGCAGGTTGATTTCCAGGGCGTAGTGCTTCCAGGAGCCGTCGGGCTGGGGCACCGACACGAAGTCCACCGCGAAGCGCCCCACCGCGCCCCGGGCGCTGAGCACCTCGCCCACCCGGCGACCGATGTCTTGCAGCGCCAGGCGATACTCGGGCCGGGCCGGAAAGCGCGCGCCCAGGTAGACCTGGCCCGTGGGGCCGCCCAAAATCTGGTCGTGGGTCGAGACGATGGTGCCCTCGCCCAAGGGGTTGATGAGGCCCTGCACCGAGGGCGAGCGTTTGCCCCGGCCTTCGATGAATTCCTCGACGATGCCGCCCATCTGGCGGAATTTGCTCATGAACAGGTCGTAGGTCATGTCCGCGGCCTCGAAACGCAGCCGCGCGGGCAGTTCGCGACGTAGCCAGGCCCGCAAAGCCGCGTCCCCCTGGGGGGCCTCGCGAAACTCGAACAAGGCGTTGCCTTCGCCCGAAAAGCCCTCGTTCAACTTGACCACCGCCCGCCGCAGCGAGGGCACCTGGGCCTTGAGCGCGGCCAGGGCCTCGATGACTTCCTCCTCCCCGTGCAAATCCTCGAAGCCCCGGGGATAGGCCACGCCCGCCTCCGCGAACACGCGGCGATTGCCCGTCTTGGTGCCCAGGTGAATGAGGTCCGGGTCCACCGCGTAGAGGGGAATGCCCAGCCGCACGGCCAGTTCGCGCTCCAGGGGCGTGGAATTGAAGCACTCCAGATACGCGGCGTGGGGGTAGCGAATGGCCTCGCGAATGCGGCGGATGAGCCAGGGCCGTTCGAGCACTTTTTCGGTGAGCGCGCGCGGGCTGGCATCGTGCGCGTCCAGCAGGGTCAGCCGCGAGCGGGCGTGGGAGACGGGCACGCCCGGCAACAGGTTGATGAAGTAATCAATGATGACCGGGTCCACGGCCTGGCTGGTGACGAAGATGACCTGGGTGCGGGGCAGTTGCAGCAAGATGAGGTAATAGAGCAGGCGCTCTTCGTAATAATGCACGCCCGTGACTTTCGAGAGCACTTCCTGGTCCAGCGACAAACTGGGCACCACCACCACGGTACGCGGCGCGTGCCAGAGGGCCAGTTCCTCCCGATAGAGGTAAATCAGCCGGGCCTTGAGGTAATTGAAGCGGCGGCGGATTTCCTCCTCGGGCAGGGGGCCCAGGTCGGGAGCGGGAAAGGGGGAAGAAGTCGCGGGCATGATGCCCCCTCCAAGCAGCGCGGGGTCCACCCGGCCGAGATTGGCGGGATTATACCGCAAGGTGCGGCCCGCAGCCCCGGCTCACGGCTCGGCCGGGGGCTCCCACAAGTAGATGCGCAAGTCGCCTTGCTGCCACCACAAGCGCAAATGCGCGTCCCAGAGGGTGGATTGGGCGCGATAGGCCCGGCGCTCCAGCGGGCCCAGGGCCACATAGCGAATGCCATAGCGGGCCAGAATGTCGCGGGCCACATCCCAACTGCCGGTGGTGTAGAGCGTGCGCATGTCATCGGGGCGGGTGCCTACCTCGTCGTACCCGCCGCGCCATTGGCCCTCGTGCCCCAGCCAGCCCACCACCGCGGGCTGGCCGCTGTAGGTGCTCAGCCGCGCGAACTCGGAGTAACTGCCGCCCACGGCCTCGGCCAGGGTGCCCAGCGGCGCGCGCTGCAGGGCCTGGGCCGCGGCCCAGGCGTCGGGGTCGGTGCGGCGCAGCCACGCGCTGCCGTCCAGGGTCCAGCCCTGGGCGGGGTGCAGCCCCGCGGTGCGGTCGGCCAGGCCCAGCACGGGGTACACCAGCCCGGCGGCCACGGCCAACACACCCAGCCAGGCCCAGGCCCGTCGGCGGGCCCACAGCCAGGCCAGGGCATAGGCCGCGGCCACGGCCCACAACTGCCACGCCTGGTAGTAGAACTTGAAGACCGTGTTCATGCGGGTGCCGAAGTTGTCCCACAAATACACGAAATTGGGGGCCTGCACCAGCAGCGCGCCCCAGGCCACCAGCAGCAGGGGGAAGGGCTCCGCCCCGGCCGGGCGCTCGCGGGTGGACGCGCGGCGCGCACCCCACCAGGGCAGCAGCCCCACGGCCAGGCCGCCGAGCAGCGCCACGGTCAGCGGCCCGGCCACGGCCAGAGCCTGACGCTGCCACGCGGCCCGGGCCAGGGTGGCGAAGTCGGGCGCGGCATACAGGCCCAGATACAGCCCGCCCGCGGGCAGCAAGGCCATCACGCCCACCATGAGCCAGGCCAGCAGCGCCAGGCCGACGCTCACGGCCAGCGCGGCCGCCAGCCCGCGCCGCCATGCGGCGCTCCCCGCGCGGCGGGCCCACAGCACCAGCGCCACCAGCAGCGGCACCCACAACGGCCCGAACATCACCCACGCGTGCGCGCCTCGGGTGGGGTTGAGCAGGTTGGGCAGCAGACCGCGGGCTTGCGAGCCAAAGCCCAGGTAGAAAGGCAGGTACGCCAGGCCTCCCAATACGCCCATCCACGCGGCCCAGGCGGCCCCGCGCATCAGCGCCGCCTGCCAGGACAGGCCGCGTTGCCGCCCGCGCAGCAGCAGCGCGGCCGCGTTCAGCCCCACATACAGCGGAAAATCCCAGGTGTTCAGGAAGGACAACCCGCCCAGCACCAGCACCCACAGGCCCCACGCGCCGCGCGGGAAGCGCACCCGGCCCGCGCCGAAGGGCATCCCCCGCCGGTAGAGGTGCAGCGCCAGCGCCATGGCCACCAGCCCAAAGGGGATGGCCAGCACATGGGGGTGCAAATCGCCGAGCAAGAACGAGAAGAAGGGGAATTCGTCAATGACCTCCTGGTGCCCCCCGGCCAGGGTGGTGTCGTGCACCACCCGACTGGCCCGCCACCACCACCAGAAACGCGGGGGCCAGGGGCCGGCCGCGGGCGGCGTATTGAGGTCCAAGATGTCCAGCCAGGTCCAAAAAGCCGCCAGCGGGCCCTGGCCCAGCCAGCCCCGGCGGTGCACCACCTCCAGCAGGCCCTCCCAGTTGCCGACCAGCAGCACCAGCAACGGCGTCAGCAGGCCATAGCCTTGCGCGGCGCGGCGGCCCAAACGGGGCGCCAGCAGGTCATATCCCAGGCCATAGGCCGCGCTCGCAGCCAGGCCGAACACCAGGGCCACGCCCAGGTTGAAGGCCACGGGGCCGGGCGTGCCCAGGGCCGTCGCCAGCCCCGCGGTCAGCAGATAGCCGAAGTAGTAGTACGAAATCGCGTAGCCGCTCAGCCAGGGGTCATGCGGCGGAAAGGCCTCCGCGCGCAGGATGGCCTGAATGAAGGCCAACTCCATGGGCTTTTCGGTGCCCAGAATCTCAGGCGCCGCGGCCCGCACCCCGGCCCAGGCGGCGAAGGCCAGCAGGAACACGGCCTCGGTGGTCAGGATGAGGCCCCGGTGAGCCCGCAACCAGGCCCGGCCGCGAGCCCGCGTCGCGGGCCGCCGCCACGCGTACGCGCCCCAGGCCAGCGGCAGCAGACCGGCCAGCCAGGCCGCCGCGCGGCCCGGCCGGGCCAGGCCCAGGGTGCCCAACCACCAATAGGCAAACCCCGCGACCAGCCAGCCCAGCACCCGGGCATACGGATATCCCCGAGAAGGCAGGGCCGGCAGCCGGCGCCACACCGCGGGGAACACGGCCCAGCCCAGCAAGGTGACGGCCAGATACCACAACACCGCGTCGGTCATGGCTGCAATTGTAGGCGGCTTTGGGGCGCGGGTCAAGCCGGATGGCGTTCGCGGCCCGCAGCCCGCGGGGTGCCCGCGGTAGCCGCGTCCGGGGCCGTGGGCAGCACCAGGTAGCCGGTCAGCAACAGGTCGGGGCCCAGGCGCTCGAGGGTCACCTGCTGCAGGCGCGGGGCCTGGGCCATGTGGGGCCGCCCCAGACCAGCGATGGGCGAGGGGGCCCGCGCGCCGCCCACCAGCACCGGCGCAATGAAGGCGTGCACTTTGTGCACCAGCCCCGCATCGAAGAACGCGCCCAACACCGTGGGTCCGCCCTCAACCAGCAGCGTGGTCATGCCCTCCCGGCCCAGCGCGTCCAGCAGCGCGGGCAGGCTCACCCGCCCGTCGGGGCCCGGCGGCAACGGCCATACCGCCACGCCGCGGGCCTGCAACGCCTGCCGCCGCGCCGCGGGCATGGCCGGGGTGGTCGCCACGACGGTGCGGCCCGGCAAGGCCGGGTCGAACAGCCGCGCGGTCAGCGGCGCGCGGCCGCGGCTGTCCAAAATCACCCGCAAGGGATGATGCGGCGCGGCCAGGTCGGGCAGGCGGGTGGTCAGCCGCGGGTCGTCGGCCTCCACCGTGCCGCGGCCTACCAGGATGGCGTCCACACCGTCACGCAGGCGGTGCACCCAGGTCCGGGCCTCGGGGCCGGTAATCCAGCGCGCCTGGCCCGTGCGGGTGGCCACCTTGCCGTCCAGGGTCATGGCATATTTGGCGACCACCCAGGGCCGTTGGGTGCGAATCCAATGCGCGAAACCCTCGGTCAGCCGCCGGGCCTCGGCCGCGCCCTCGCCCAGCACCACCTTGACCCCCGCGGCCCGCAATTTGGCCACGCCCTTGCCGTGCACCACGGGATTGGGGTCCAGCATGGCGATGTGCACCTCCGCGATGCCGGCCTCCAAAATGGCGTCCACACACGGGGGCGTGCGGCCGTGATGCACGCACGGCTCCAAGGTGACATACATGACCGCGCCCCGGGCCGCGTCGCCGGCCTCGCGCAGGGCGAACACTTCCGCGTGGGGCTCACCCGCGCGGGGATGAAAGCCCCGGCCCACCACGCGGCCCGCGCGCACGATGACCGCGCCCACGGGCGGGTTGGGATGCGTGCGCCCCAGGCCGCGCCGCGCCAGGTCCAGGGCCAGGCGCATGGGCTCGGGCGTGGCCTCAGGCTTCATGCCGCATCCTCGGGCGCGGTGGGGGTGGCGGACGAAGCATCCGCGGCCACGTCCCCGGCCCCGGCGGAGCCGGTTCCCCCCTCGGCACCCGCCGCGCCGTTGTAACGGGCGCGCAGTTCGCGCACGAAGGGGTCGTCGGAAGACGCGGGCAAGGCCGCCAGGCTGGTGTAGACCCGCGCCAGGTGCCGTTTCCCGTCGGCCCGCACGACCGCCACCTCGGCCACGATGTCGGACGGCAGCATGTCGTAGTCTTGCAGGGTCCAGATGGTGGTGATGTGGTCGCTCAGGTTGGGCCACTGGTCCTTGGCCCAGGTGTAACGCTGCCGCGCGAACTGCCAGATGGCCGCGGGCAGCAGGCGATGGCGGTAGGCCTTGAATTCATCCCATACCTCGGCGAAGGGCGTGTTGGGGAACAGGGTCTTGAGCATGGCCTGCTGCACGATTTCGGCCGGGCGGCCGCGCTCGGGCAGCACCCAGTTGGGGTGGAAGTTGCGGATGAAGGTGAAAATGCCGAAGTGCGAGTAGCCTTCAATGACCCGGCGGATTTCATCCTGGCGGGCATAGGCCCGGCGGTAGGCTTCCTCGAGCAGCAGACTGGGCTCTTCGGTGTGCTCGTGATGGTCGTCGCCCTCCCATCCGCTGCGGCGCACGCCGCGCGGCAGCACGGTGAAGCGGAAGAAACGCGGGTCCACATAGAAATGGGCCGCGGCCGCGCGCCGAATGCGGTCGGGGTCCACATTGAACTTGTCCATCACGCCCTGTGCGATGAGGTCTTCCAGCGCATCGGCCAGGCCGCGCTGACGGGCCTGGTCCAGGGCCCGCTCCAGGCCGCTGCGGTAGGTCATGGACCCGCGGGTGGCCAGCACTTTCTCCATCAGGGCGTGCGGGTCGCGCTTGCGCAAGCCGCCGTTGGCGCTCACCCACTGAATCAGGGTGATGAGCGCGCCCGCAGCCACGATGGCCAGCAGCGCGTGGTATTTCATCACCACCAGGATGACCAGCATGGCGTAACTGGCTATCATGCCTCGCAGGCCCGCAAAGCGCAGGGACCGGGCCGCAGGGCTGCCCGGCTCGATGCCCCGCTCGCGCAGCACTTCGTCGCGGGCGAAGAAGACCGCGGTGCTGCTGATGACGAACGCGCTCACAAAGCCGAACGCGTAGTAAGCCTCGACCACGGTGACCTGCCGAATGATGGGGATGAGCACCGCGGCGATGGACCAGATGACCGCAATGCCGATGCGGTCGTCCAGGAACTGCGCGGGCAGGCGTCCCAGCCGGGCCGCGTTGGCGGCTACGGCCGCGCCGCCCACATAGCCGCCGCCCTGGGCCAACAGCAAGATGACGGCCAGCAGCAGGCCGGCCACGAAGAGGAAGGTTGCTCCCAGGGTGCCGGCCAGGGCCTCTTTGATGGCCCGCGCGGTGGCGATGCTGAACGCGGTACGCTCCACGAAGGTCTCCCGCTCCGGCGGCGGCTCCGCGGTGCCTTCGGCCAGGGGGTGCAGCATGGCGCCTTCCACATAGCGCGCGGCATACAACGCTTCGGCCGCGGCCCGGTCGTCCTCCGTCACCTGAATGTCGTCGGGCGTCACGCCCCGCCCCATCCACTGAGCCGCGGTAATCTCGTACTCGATGAGCAGGGTGCTGTAGCCTTCGGTGGCCGGGATGTCCCAGCGCTGGGCCGCGTACAACTGCATCACGCCCGTGCCGATGAGGAACAGCGCGGCCAGCACCAACGCGGTGCGGATGACCATCCACTTGGGCCGGGCCGCGTGCTTGCCACTGGCCGGGATGACCTCATAGCCCGAGAAACCCAGCATGGCGCTGGACATGGAGCGGAAGAAAAGGTAGACCACCATGCCCGTGGCCAAGGTGCTCAGGTCCTGCCGGGCGCGTACCACGTGCTCCACCACCTCCGCGGCCTGCAGGCGATGGACGATGCCTTCGGTGAGGTAGGCCCACTCGGGGTGCTGCCAGGCCGCCACCGCGGTCAGCGAAAGCGCGGCCAGGGTGAACACGGTGAACGCGCCGCCGCCCAGCAAAAACAAAGGCACGGCCCGTTTGGGACCCATGAGCACCAACACGGCCATGATGAAGAACGCGAACAACTCGGCCAGCAGAATGCGGTACGCGGCCAACTCGGGCAGCACCAGCATGAGCACATCGGCAGCCGAAATGGCGCTGATGATGATGGTCAGGATGGCGTCCAAAAAGAACAAACTGGTGCCCACCCACGAGAGCCAACGCAGTTTGGCCGGGCCGATGGATTCCACCAACGGGCCGCTACCCCCGGCGTTGGGGCGCAAATAACTGCCGGCCTGGTACGACGGCACGATGCCGAAGTAGAGCATCAGCGACAGCACCCCAAACGCGGCGATGGCGATGCCGTGGTAACCATGCGCGCCGTGGATGGCCAGCAGAGTTTGGTACGCGGCCACGCTGAACGCGTCCGCGGCGATTTCGAAGATGAGCGCGAAGACGCCCAATCCCGTGCCGCTGACCAGCAGCCCTTCGACCAGCAAACGGGGCAACTGCCGGCGTGCGGCCCGCCGCTCGCCCTCGGGCACATATGGATGAAAGAGATGTCGCCACATAATCCGCCCTCCCACCGCGGTCACGCGCGGACTCGAGCACTTGCATTGCCGCCTATTATACGCCGTCTGGCAGCGGGCAGCGGACAGGTGTCAGGCATCAGCAAGGAGCAGGAAGTAGAAAGCGGGAAGCGAGGCGGAGGGCGGTCAGTGGACAGGCGTCAGGTGTCAGGGGAGAGCGGGGAGTGGATGGGAGTTGGAAGTCAGGGGTTGGTGGGTGGAAGTTGGTAGGAGGCACGTTCCCAAAGGCGGACCTGGTCACTCGCGTATTGCCGGGGCTCTTGCCGCCCCCGCGCCGGAGATGGCTTCGCCGCCTGGCAGCGGTCAGCGAACAGGCGTCAGGCGTCGGCGGGTGGGTGGGCGCGGTCTCTTGCTTTCGTCCGTGTCGTTGCGAGGACGCGCAGCACCCTGTAGGGGCGCACGGCGTGCGCCCGCCCCTGACACCGTCAGGCAAAAGCCCAGGCCGCCTCACGCTACGCGGCTGGGGGGCTTTGCCCCCCAGACCCCCCATCCAGAGAGTCAGAGACCAGAGATTCAGAGGTCAGAGGCCGACACAGGGACGACCACCACCCGAATCCCGTGGTTCCAGACCCCGTTGAGCGGGACGCTCCCGTCGCGGACGGCGGCACGGGCGAACCTGCGATTGAGGAAGAAGGAACCACCGCGCACCACCCGGCGGGCATCACGGGAAGCGTCCAGGTTCTCCCGCCCATCGGCAGGGTCGTAGGGGTAGCCAAAATCGGGCTTCTCCCAATCCTTCCCCCACAGGCTGCGCGTCCACTCCCACACATTGCCGCTCATATCCACGCAACCGTAGGGGCTATCCCCTTGAGGGGAGAACATACCGACGGGGGTTGGCCCCTTTCTTCCCTTTCTTTCCCAATACTCGCTGGTATTCGCATGATTAGGCAACCACTCATCCCCCCAGGGGTAGATTCGGCCATCGGTACCGCGGGCAGCCTTTTCCCACTCGGCTTCACTGGGCAGACTCATCCCCCGCCAGCGAGCGTAGGCCAGGGCGTCGTACCAGGTCACCCAGCGCACCGGATAATCCTCCGGGCCTTTTAGCGCATCTTGGTCTTGCAGCCGGTAGCCCGTGGCTTCAACAAACTCCCGGAACTCCGCCACCGTAACCGGTGCGCGGCCGATGTAATATTCCGGCAGGTACACAGTGTGCTGAGGTTGCTCATCTTTATCGGCGTTCGGGTCGCGCTGAGGGTCGCTGCCCATAAGAAAGGTGCCGGCCGGTACCCGCACCAGGCCCAACGCTTCGTAGCGGCCCAGGCCGCACCAGGCGAATGTGGCCGCCTGCCGCAGGCTCCCCTCCTGGTGCTGACGCAGGCGGGCCAGCGTTTCCCAGACCTCGCCGCCGGGGCGCAGGCGCAAACGGCCCAGGGCATTCAGCGCTTCCACGCGCAGGGCCAAAGCCTCACCCTCCTCAGCAGCGAGGCTCAGCAGCAGAGGCAACAAAGGGGCCACATCGGACGGCAACAATTCGGGCAGCAGGCCCAGCAGCCAGCGGCGCAGCGCCGGGTCGCGCCCGCTCAGGATGTGCCGCATCCAGTGTTGCAGTTCCTCAGGGGCGGCCTCGCCCAGGGCAGCAAGATAAGCGGCGGCCAGTGAGCCCTCGGGCTGCCTTTCCAGGGAACGAAACAGCCGCCCGCGCACCTCTTCCCGCAAGGATTCGCCCACCTGCACATCCTCAGCCAGGCTCCACCCGGCCAACGCCAGGTTGTAAGGGTCGTGCTCGCCCCGTCTCAGCAATTCCTGGAGCAAGCGTTCCGCCCGCTCTGTGGGCAACAACCCGATGGCAATGCGCAGCACCTCGTGCCAGGGCTCTTCGCCTGCATGTTCTAGCAGCAGGTCATCCAAACCATGTTCGACGATATAGGTGGCCGTCAGGTAGTCTTGTAAAGCGCGGTGGGCAAAGCCGTAATGGCCGATGCGCTTCTCCACCAGCACCCCCGAACGCTCGTAGATGTGTTGGATGAAGTCCCTGGCCGTGATGGAGACGCTGAATTGAGGGAGCAGCGGCTCCAGCAAGGCTTCCAGGCCTGCGGCGTCCATCTCCAGCAACTGCTGCCGGGCGAAGTGAAAAGCGATGTGTTGCAGGGCCAAAATCTTGTCGCCCAGGGAAGGGCGATTTGGGATCTGCAGCCGCTTGTCTTCCAAATCCCATTCTTCCAGCAAGATTTCCAGGCAACGGCGGTAGAGTTGGGCACGGCCTTTGGGAAGTTCCGTCTGGCGCACATAGTGCACCAGGGTAATCAGGGAAAGGATCAGCGGCGTGCGGGCCGTGCGCAACAGTCCACTGTTCTTCTGCAAGGCCTGCCACAAATCGGCAGCCTGGGCCTCGGCCTGCTCACGGGCCCGCTGCTCAATGTGCCGGCGCTCCTGCTCCGAAAGTTCTCGCTCCCGGGATGCCAATGCGTCCGCGCGCAGCACTTCGCGGTACCAGTTGAGAATGAATCCCCGAATCTCGTCCTCTTCCAGGGGCCGCAGGCTGTAAAGGCGGAACCCCGGCAACTGCTCCCGCCAACCGGCCTCGCGGCAGGTGACGACAAACCAGTTGTCCGGATAATCATGGGTCAGGCGTTTGATCTCCCGCACCACCTGCTCGTGCTGTTGGGCGTCAAGCACCTCATCCAGGCCATCCAGCAGAACCACACAGCGCCCGGCCCGCAACTGGCGTTCAAAATAGCCTCGCGGCGGGGGGCCAATGACGTCCGGACGAAACAACAAATCCTCCAGCGAACGTTCTTCCCCCACCTCGCGCAAACGGGCATAAAGGGGCAACGGCTGCCCCAGTTGGCGCCGCAAAGGGTGGTTTACTTCGCCGGCAAACACCAGGACCAGATAATCCAACAGCGTGCTCTTTCCCGCCCCCGGTTCGCCCAGCAGAACCACCCGTTTCTCTTCGGCGCGCTGGGCCTGAAAGATTTGCGCCCAGTCCAAGGGCGTTTCTCCGTCTTCCTGGCCGGGCCGTCCCACCCGCAGTGAGATAAACACCTCACGCAACCGGGGCGGGTTGAGCCGTCCACGGGTACGGATACCGATCAAATGCAACCGGCCATGCTCGTCGGCCAGGGCGCGCAGGTAGCGCTTCCGGAAGCCCAGCCCCAGGGCGACAAACCATCCAGAGACCTTTTTCCAGATTTTAGGCAGCACTCGTTGCAGCAACAGAGTGATGACCGCCGTGATCAATGCCACCAGGATTTTGTCACCATTCGCCTGCCAGAAAGAGGGGGGCGGCTCTTGTCCTTGCCACAGCAGATTCATGTCCATCCTCCTGGGGAGACAAGGATGTGACCCAACACCGCCTTGCGCAAACCCAC